>CAYOLL010000049.1:0-38701 GCA_964404765.1 uncultured Gemmatimonadota bacterium
AAGCATGCCGGATGTGATCCTGCTCGATTTGCACATGCCGGTTATGGACGGCTTTACCTTTTTGCAGCAAGTGCAACGGCTGCCGGATTGGCCTAATTTGCCGATCATTGCCGTATCGAGCAATGTTTTTGATCAGACCCGCCAACATACCCTGACACTTGGCGCCACCGACTTTCTGGTCAAGCCGATTCGCTTCGACATGCTGCTTCAATCTTTGGAAAAGGCTTTGACTTTGGAATGGACCCGTCTGGCGGAAACCGGTTCCGGCGTCAGTCCGGAAATTATCTGCACGCTGTCTCAGGACGATTTACAAGACCTGAAAGCGTGGGCCGACCGCGGCAGTTATTCCGAGATTATGAGCAAACTTGGAACATTAAAGCAGACTTATCCCGACTCGCACGGCTTTATTTTTAAACTGGAAAGATTCGCCGGTGAGTTTGAATTTGATCAATTGTCAAGCTATCTCGAAACCTATCTGAACAGGTGAGCTATGATCGAAAGCGATCTGTTTAAATCCAGCCGCATCCTGGTCGTAGACGATCAAATGGCCAATCTGAAAGTCTTGACCGGTCTGCTAAAAAATA
Source organism: uncultured Gemmatimonadota bacterium (assembly GCA_964404765.1). Taxonomy (GTDB): domain Bacteria; phylum 4572-55; class 4572-55; order 4572-55; family 4572-55; genus CAYOLL01. Next base: position 585 of record CAYOLL010000049.1, read on the forward strand.
TTTGCGGCGCCATTCAGATTGCCACCGATGGTGAGAGTGCCCTGCGCCTGGTTGAACGCGGCCGGCCCGACTTGATCCTGCTGGATGTGATGATGCCCGGTATGAATGGCTTTGAAGTCTGCCGTCGTCTTAAATCCATATCAAATCTGCCGCAAATCCCGGTCATTTTTATGACCGCGCTGAACAATGTCTCCGATAAAGTCAAGGGCTTTGAAGCCGGCGGTGTTGACTATATTATCAAGCCATTTGAACATGAGGAAGTGCTGGCGCGGGTCAAAACGCATCTGACACTGCAAGCACTCCAAAACGAGTTAACCTTTAAAAATACGCTGTTGCAAAACCAGGCCCTTCATCTGGCAGAGCTGGTCAAAGCCAAAACACTGGAACTGGCCCAACTTAACGACGCCTTCATTGTCGCGCTGGAAAAAGCCAACTACTTTAACGATACCGATACCGGCAGCCATATTAAACGTGTCAGCCTCTATTCACGGGTTCTGGCCGAGGGCTTGCAAGTACCGGCGGATATTTGTCTGCAAATCAATCAATTTGCTTCCATTCATGATATCGGCAAAGTCTGCACACCCAGCCATATCTTAAAAAAAATCGGACGGTTAACCGATGCTGAAATGACTGTCATGCGCGAGCACTGCTATACCGGGTATAAAATGATCGACCATCCGGTGATTCCGGACATTGCCAAAAATATCGTCTATGCCCACCATGAAAAATGGGATGGCAGCGGCTATCCGCGCGGACTTAGAAGCGTCGATATTCCGCTGGAAGCCCGCATCGTCGCACTGGCCGATGTGTATGATGCCTTGCGAAATGCCCGCTCGTACAAACCCGCCTTCTCGCAGGAAAAAACCCATGAGTTGATTCTGGCTGATACCGGGATGCATTTCGATCCGGACATCGTGAGGGTGTATCTGGCGAACGAAGATGCCTTTAACAAAATTCATTGTGAATATGGCGATCTTAATCAATACCTTGACATGACTATCGTGAACTAATGGTTTGCGGCGTAAGTTTGTGTGAACTCAGACCTGACGGGTTTTGGAAACCCGTCAGGTCTGATCTTGTTTCTTGTTAATTTGAAAAGCATTGCAGGTTCAAAGAATTTGCCAAACTTTAGACACTTTAGGCACCGGGGGAACCATGCTCGATTTGTTGCTTTTTCTATTAAAAGTTTTTGGACTGCCGTTAGCGATATTTATACTACTGCGCCAAACTTACAAGCTCAGCGCACATCTGAGCATAATCAGCAAACTTAAAGTCCCGCTGAATATTGCTTTCATACTTGCCAGCGCCATGCTGATGATAAAGCTGGCGGAGATGCCTATCCTCGCCTACACCGATAAGGTCATCTCACTGCTGCTGTACTTTGTAATTCTCTACGTGGTGATTCGCGGCGCGGAGCTCATTTTTGTTGAAGAAGTCCTGCGGCGGCGCAATGTTCATATCCCCGGATTCATTCGTGACATTATCCGCTTTGTGCTGGTCATGTTGGCCATCACGCTGCTGCTCAAATTCATTTTTGGGATCGAACCAACGGCGTTTATTGTCACTTCAACCGTTATTTCCGCCGTCATCGGTCTGGCTTTGCAGGACATGCTGGCCAATGTAATCTCCGGCGTGGCGCTACAGATCGAGCGACCCTTTGAAATCGGTGATTGGGTGCGCATCAACGACCGTGACGGGCGCATTGCCGAGATGAGCTGGCGCACTACCAAACTACGCACCCGCCAGAACGATTACATCATCATTCCCAACACCACGGTGGCCACGCATGAAATCTACAACTTTTACGCTCCGACCAAAGTCCATCAAATCCTGATGTATATCGGCGCCAGCTACAAGGACGCGCCCAATCGGGTCAAAGCCTCGCTCATGGCCGTCCTGTCGGATGTCAAGACGGTTTTACACGAGCCGGCCTCGCAAGTGTTTGTCGTTAAATACAATGACTTTTCCATTGATTACGAGCTGCGCTTTTGGATTGCCGACTATGAGATTCTGCCGGCGGTGCAAGACGAGGTGATGACGCGCATCTGGTACCAGTTCCGCCGCGATGAAATACAGATTCCATATCCAATCCGCGACATCAACATCACCCACCACGAAGCCCGCCAACAAGAAGCTGTCACCGCCTACCAAAAACTGCTGGACGATATCGTCGAGAGCATCCACGATATTGATATTCTGCAGCCATTTTCCCGCGAAAAGCTGTATGAATTAGCCCGGGCGGTGCGCCATGCCGTTTATGCCGGCAATGAATATCTGGTGCATCAGGGCGACCACGACAGCTCGTTTTATATCATTAAATCCGGACGGGTAGAGGTTTTGATTAAGCAGGAAGATGGAGGCATCACCAGCGTAGGCACATTTGGCGAAGACTACTATTTTGGCGAGATTTCCCTGTTGACCGGCGCGCCGCGTTCCGCCTCCGTCATCGCCAGAATGGATACGGAAGCGCTGATTATCGACAAGAGCAGCTTTGGTCTGCTGCTGCAAGCCAACCCGACCTTGGCCGAAGCGCTCAGCGAGATTTTACACCAGCGCACCCACCAACTGGAAAAAATCCATCTGGACGCCAGCGAAGACCGCGCCCGCCGCCAGCAGACCGACCAAAAAGCCGAAAGCAAGAAGCTGCTGCAACTGATTCAGCGTTTCTTTAATCTGGTTTAGCGCCAATTGTCCAAACTGCCAGGCTCGGCTTACGCAAAAAAACGAAAACCGGTGGATGCGGCTCCTGTTTGTTTGAATGGATCGGCGTTTTGACGCTGCTACCGGCTTTGTTTTCACGCAATCCGATTTTGGGTGTGATTGGATTTGTGTTTTTTTGCGGGGGCATTCGGCGGCCTACACCAAGCAGACGTTCTGGAAACACCCGAATTGTAAAATGACTTTTCCGGGTTAAGGTTAAAATGATATTGATATTAGTAGATGGCGCATCCAAGCATATCTCATGACAAGAATCCCCATTCTGGCCTCAATTTACCATTAATTACATCAAGATTTAGAGGATACTAAAATGGCATGCTTTCTTTTTGGCGTTGCTTTGATCTTATTAGCTGTATACTTTTCAGCAAAATACGGTGTCGAAAATACTGTTGATTTTATCAAATCATCATCCAGATTGATTCAAGTTCGGTGGTTGAGCGGTATTCTGATAGTTTCACTTTTTTTGACTTGTATTCAATCCGACCAAAACGATAAGGTTAGCTCGAAAAATGACCGATTAGCTACGCAGAACAAGGAATTGCAATCCACAGTTGAAAATTTACGAAGTCAGTTAACACAAACCGAAAGCGAAAAGAACCTTTTAGTCCAGGTCAAAAGCGATCAGGTAAGTTTCGCTATTGCCGAAAGAGATTCAATCAAAGCAGCCTTAGAAGCGTATATGACAAGTGATGAAGGGTTATGGAAATCCGCCCTCAATACCGGTAGTATCGCAGACTATAGAAAGCTGGTCTCGTGGTATCCTGAAAGCCCCTATGCGTCAATGGCTTCCCAAAAAATTGATGTTGCGATCAACAGTGTTCGACAAGAATTTAAAGTGCTCAAGGAATCTTTAAAAACATACGATGATCCAGCAATGACGGCTCAAACCATCAGCAATTTCAAGTCTTTAGCAGAAATTGACTCTCTCACTGTTACTCAATGCGACGCTTTGCTTAAGTATTATTCTGACCTGGCAGCTAAAAAGGAAATACAGATGCAAAAAGAAGAGGCTGCAATTCAAATGGAAAAGAAATACGGTATCCAGTTGAAGATTCTTGATGCGAGGTGGAAGGTTGGAGAAATTTCCAATAGTCTAATGTTGATCCCCTTTGTTAAGGCCAAGATAAAAAACATTAGCGGGAGTCCGATACAATCACTGAGGCTTACCATTTCTTTTTCAGATACTGACAAAAAAGAAGAGTTTGGAAACGATTCTAAATATATCGCCTCTTCGTTTGATCCCCCCTTTCAAAATGAATTTACAAAAGAGGTTGAGTTTGTCAGTAGTGTTGGATTTGATTTAACCGGAATAGGAACTATTGTTTTGGAAAATCCTGAGATTTATAAGAAAATTCCAAACTTGCAAGCATTTGTATATCTTTCCCAAATAAGTGAAGGTAACATTCTTCTTACGACGGTCGATATACCCAAAAAATTTAAACTACGATGATTTTGTATAAAGAAAGATAGTGGCCTTTTCTAATCTGATTTTGAGCTTTATTTATGAGGAGGATTATAGTGAATACTGACCTAAAAACGAAATTGGAAGAACTTTCTTCTACGTGTGATTTCGTAAAAAAAGAACTTGCTGAGATCGAGAAAGTAGTGGATATGACAGACATTCAACAAAAAGTTCTATTTTTATGTTTAATTCGTATAGTCAAGTACTTCGATGCATACTTACTTCTTGCGAATAATGGGTACGGTGAACCTGCAGCTTGCGTTCTACGTTCTGTATTTGAAGCAACATTATGGATGCGATGGTGCATCATAAAGCCAGAAAATGCAGAGTTATACTTTAAAGCTGGATCCGGTGAATTGCGAAGATTAGTAGAAAAAAATTTTAGTAGAAGTTTACTTACATCCAAAAACACCCCGGATCCACAAACAGTAAAAAAACTTCTTAAAGATAAAGGTAAGGATTACAAATTTCCCCCGTGGGAAAGTATGGCTAAAGAAACACAAATGGATGACCTTTTCAACATGATTTATCCATTGCTTTCCGCGATGTCACATGGAACATGGATGTTTTTATGTGAGCGACTTAAAAATAAAGAGGCTGTGTTTACACCTTTTCCTGATAGCAATAACATAGAACCATTCATCTCGTTTGCCTATGGTTTTTTGCGTGATGGCTATTGGGTATGCAAAACATGGGTTTTTGAAAAGAAAATTTATCCCGCCCCTAATTACCGAAAGCTAAGAACTCAAGAGGAAGATACTTAATTCATGAAAAGAAAACGCATTCCCCTTTCCATAACCACCCGAAATTGCCGTGTTTTTGCGTTGCTTGATAAGAACAGCCCGCGCGCGGTTCATTGTTGTGACAACCTTTTCAAAAGGTGGTTCTATGAAACGATGTTATGTATGTGACAAAGAAATTCAAAAGGGAAATACATATGATGAGCATATCATTCTGAACGCTTTAGGCGGAAGATTACACTCTAAAGATATTATTTGCTCTGTCTGTAATGCCCAATATCCCGACCTCGATACCGAGTTGACTGTACAGCTAAATAGTTTTGCTAATTTGATTAATATACATCGGGATAGAGGACATCCTCTAGACCTCAAAGGCACACGATTGGACTCTGGGGAGGCTTACTTTCGAAAGTCAGATGGTACCCTTGAAATGATGCGACCACTAATTAAAAAAACAGAAAATCAACTTTTAATCAAAGCCAAAAACCGGAAAGAGCTCAAGAAGGTTTTGCACGGGATAAAAAGAAAATATCCTAGCATAAATGTTGAGGAGTGCTTAAAAAAAGCTGAATCCGGGCAAGAGGACATAGACTTTGATACAGCAGTTAAAGTTAACTTAAATAAGGACAATTGCTTTCGTTCGATATGTAAAACTGCTCTCAACTTCTACATTTATTCAGGTGGAGATGCACAATATATAAAGCACCTGATACCATATTTAAAGCGGCAAAAAGAATTGGCTGTTGTTGTTGCAGCAGATCAACTGTATTGTACTTCACAGGAGTTGAACAGTAATGAAATTTCTCATACCCTTTATATCCACGCAGATGCAAAAAATCGACTTTTGTACGCTTATGTTGAGCTTTTTAGTACTTTTAGTTTCGTTATATTGCTCAATGAAAATTTCGCAGGTGCGGGCTTTTCAAAAACATACTGCTACGATTTAATTCAACGGGAGTACATCCATAAAAACATTCATATTGATTTGGATTTAGAGGCCATAAGAGCTAGATTTAGCAATACAGCAGTTTGTGTAGACTCAGCGCGTCTTGAAAGATTTTCGATAATTGCTGAGGGGGAAATACGGCTTCAAAGAATAATGAATACGGCATTACGAAATGTATCTAAAAATTATCCAAAGGGATTTGACGACGAGATGGAAAGAATCAGCGCAATCATAAATGAATATTCTAAACTTTTTCTTCCACATCTTACGGGAACAACTAATATTCCTGATTTTAACTTTAATTTGAAAAATTGCGAGCAAATCAAAATCATTAAGGAATCTGCTGAATGGAGCGAAATCAACCCCTATCCATAACCCACCCGGAAGTTGCCGCCCAATGGCATCCGACTAAAAACGGGGATTTGACTCCGAACGATGTGACAGCCGGTATACGCAAAAAAGTTTGGTGGAAATGTGCCATTGCCGATGATCATGTATGGGAAGCGAGCTTGTCCGGCAGAACGATTCGACGTGCAGGATGTCCGGTTTGCAGAGGCTTGAAAGTTGTAGAGTCAAGCTCCTTGATGACAACACACCCCGAATTGGCCAAGCAGTGGCACCCAACTAAAAATGGGGAGTTGAAACCAGATCACGTTGTTGCTGGCAGCAATAAACCTGCTTGGTGGAAGTGTGAAAAAGGCCCGGATCACGAATGGGAAGCTATTATCGTTTCTCGTAAAAAAGGTGCCGGCTGCCCTTGCTGTGCCGGCCATCAGGCGTCAATAACGAACTGTATCGCCACACAAAATCCAACTCTTGCCAAGCAGTGGCACCTGACCAGAAATGGAACCACTACGCCCTATGATGTTGCTATTGGCAGTAGTTTAAAGTATTGGTGGAAATGCGCCGAAGGGCCTGACCACGAATGGGAGGCCTCGCCCGATGCCCGAAAAGTCAGGGGCTGTCCCTTTTGCGCAGGGAAACGTATTTCAATCAGCACCTCACTTGCCGTAAAGCACCCTGATTTAGCAAAAGAATGGCATCCAACAAAAAACGGGAATATAACGCCAAAGGATGTGACGACTGGGGAATCTACCAAATACTGGTGGATTTGCCACAAAGGGCCGGATCATGAATGGGAGTCAACAATACGGAACCGCGTTAAGGGCAGTGGTTGTCCGTGCTGCAGTGGTTACAAGGCTTCGGTAACAAATTCGCTGGCGGCATTATATCCACAGGTTGCGGCGCAATGGCATCCAAGCAAAAATGGAAGCTTACAGCCAAAAGATATTGTAGCAACCAGTAAAAAACCTCATTGGTGGATTTGTCATAAAGGGCCAGACCATGAATGGAAAACTACCCCGCAGTCAAGGGTTAGATCCGGCCCAGGGTGTCCTTTTTGCAACGGCTTTAGGGTATCCGTCACCAATGCTCTGAGTATAAAACGGCCGGATTTAGTACGAGAGTGGCACCCAACAAAGAACAAAAATAAAAAGCCTACGGATGTAGTTGCCGGTAGTAAAATAAATGTTTGGTGGAAGTGCGATAAAGGGCCGGATCACGAGTGGGAAGCTACTCCCTATACAAGAATTAAAGGTCATGGTTGTCCGTTTTGTGCAGGAATTAAAGTATCTGTCACCAACTCGTTAGCCAGTTTATATCCAAAAATTGCTGAGCAATGGGACTACGAAAAGAATGGTAATATTACGCCCCAAATGATTACAAAAGCAACTACCAGAGAGTTTTGGTGGAAATGTCCTGAAAATTCTGATCATTCTTGGAAAGCATCTGTAGCGAATAGAACACGGGGTGGCCAAAATTGCTCATACTGCAATCAAGGCTGGACGATTGGAAACATTCGCTTTTTCGTCAAATCCTTGCAGCCCCATCTACACATCTTTACGGACGCAGAACTTTACCTTTTTTTCCAGCAAAGCGGTATTCTTACATCAAATAGTAAAGCCAAAGCCTTTGCCAAAGCGCTCTCCACCGGGCGTATCCCGCCGGAAGAAGTGGACAAATTTGTCAAAGGCGAGCCGTCGGTGGCTGATCAATTTATCGCCGATCCCACCACAACCATTGACGCAGCTTTACAAAAAGCCGCCGCCGATTCAACGGCGTCGGAGGCCGACGACTTAACCGCCGAAGACGATGTTGAAAAGACAGAAATTGACGAAGCCGCCGCCGCCCTGGAAAAAGAAGCCGGCTTGCCGCTGACCCAAACCAAAGATGTGTTGGCCTCGCTGACCAACCCGATCCTGGCCAACGCTGATCAGGAAGCGCTTGCGTTTCTGCTGGCCTCGGCCTTAGCCAAACTCTGGAAGGACGCCTTTGAAAACGAGGCCAACGCCGTGGCCCAGGCCGAAGCCTTTGTGGGCGAAGGTTACGCCGCGCAAGTGCGCGACCGCTTTTTGGACGAATATCGGCGGGTGAAGGAGTTGGTCATCCCGGCCGGTTATGCCTTTGCCGAAAACGGACGGCGGCTGGAGCCCAACCTGATGCAGCGTTTGGCCGCGGTGCGGGTGCGGGATCAAAAACGGGTGGGCAACTGGTCGGGCACGGGCGCGGGCAAAACGCTGTCGGCGGTGCTGGCCAGCCGGGTTATCGCCGCTGAACTCACGGTTATCTGCTGCCCGAATAATGTGATTGACACCTGGCAAGAGGCGATTCAAAGCATTTTCCCCGACAGTCTGGTCAGCGCCAAAACCTTTCAAGATCAGGCGTCGGCATTGAATCGGCCGCGCTATCTTGTCCTCAATTATGAAGCTTTTCAGCAAAACGATTCCCCGCAAAAAGTCAAACAACTGGTGCAATCGCAGCGCCTCGATTTTATCGTCGTGGATGAGATTCATTTTGTCAAACAGCGCGACGAAAAGCTGATGTCCAAGCGCAAACAAATGGTCAATGCCATGATTACCCAGGCCGGGGAAAAGAATCCCGACTTGCGTGTATTGGGCATGTCAGCCACGCCGGTCATCAACAACTTGCAGGAAGCCCGCAGCCTGATTGAGATGATTGATTCCACCGTATATGATGATTTGCAGACAAAGGCAACTGTGTCCAACTGTATGCGGGTTCATCAAAAGCTGGTGACGCTGGGCCTGCGCCATAAACCCAAGTATGACATCGAATTAGACACACGCGAAACGGAAGTGGATTGTACGGATTTTGTGCCGCGCTTACGCATGCTGGGCAAAAAAGCCAATGTGCTGGCGCTGGAGCAAATTTTAACCGAGATCAAACTGCCGATTATTTTGCAGACGTTAAAGGCCGAGCGCAAACCGACGCTGATTTATACCCATTATGTGGACGGCATCGACAAGCTGCTGCGGGATGCGCTGGAAAACAACGGCTGGCGGGTCGGCTTGTTTACCGGCGAAGACAAAACCGGCCTGACTGCCTTTAAAAATGGCCGGGTGGATGTGCTAATCGGTTCCAGCGCCATTGGCACGGGCATTGACGGTCTGCAAAAAGCGTGCGACCGGGTGATTATGAACTGCTTGCCCTGGACAGCGGCCGAGTACGAGCAGATTATTGGCCGCATTTATCGCCAAGGCCAGCGCGAGCGCATCGTGGATGTGATGATTCCCATCGCTTACGCCACAGTAAATAATGAAAAATGGTCGTGGTGTCGTTCCCGCCTGGATCGCATCAAGATCAAGAAAACCGTAGCCGATGCCGCGGTGGATGGCATTATCCCGGAAGGTCATTTGCGCACGCCGGAACAGGCTTATAAGGATTTGATGAGCTGGTTAAATCGTCTGGCTGAAAAAGGCGAGCATGTGATCGAACGCCGTCGGATTATCGTGCCGTTGCCGGACACGGATCCGCTGGAGGTGAAGCGGCGGGCCAATCGTTACGGAGATTTTTCACAAATGAATCGGCTCTGGAATCAAACCGCCAGCGCCAAAACCCATGAACGCTTACAGCAAAACCCGGAAGAATGGGAACAGTATCATACATTGTACCGTGAAGCCCGTAAAGATTGGGTCGATGTGCCACACGAAGAAATGATTCGTTGGTGTCAGAAGCGTCAAGGATTAACGGTTGGCGATTTTGGCTGCGGCGAGGCTTTGTTGGCAGCGGCCATTAAAGATCGGCACACGGTACACAGTTTTGATCATGTTGCGATTCATGAAGGTGTTACGGCCTGCGATATGAGCCATGTACCGCTGCCCGACGGGTCGCTGGATGTGGCTATTTTTTCGCTATCGCTGATGGGCAGCAACATAACCGATTATATCCGCGAAGCCTATCGCACGCTTAAGTTGGACGGGCATTTGCACATTATCGAAGCGGCCTCGCGCTTTTCCGATGTCCAGGCATTTATTGATGGTCTGCGGCGGCTGGGATTTGGCGGTGTCGAAAACCGGTCTACCGCCAAGTTTAGCTATCTGTGGGCCCGAAAGTACGATGCCGCGTCTCACGAGACTGTGGCGCTGCACTTTTAACATCAAAAAGCCGAAAGCAAAAAGCTGCTGCAACTGATTCAGCGCTTCTTTAATCTGGTTTAGCGCTACTGTAATTTGTGCTGAACCACCAAATTCAAAAATTCAAACAAGATTCCTTCTAAATGACAGCATTGGGTTTTTGATGAGCCTTTAATTAATAACCGGCCACAGCCCGGCGGAGATGGCCGAGACGCTGCGACTGACCGTCGGTTTTCTGTATCACAACAGCCTGACCGGTTGGCAACTGCGGTTTTTTACCGACGGGCTGTATAATCTTGCGTTAGAGTCCGGCAACAGGATGACCTTCAAAAACTTTTTTAGGCAGTTGTAATGTCGCAACACCTGGCGATCCAACATCAAAAACAACATGTTCGGTCCCCCAAAAACGGCGCGTCACCACGTTACGAATTGTGTGCCAGGGAATAAAAAGCGGTGGATGCCCGTAACGAAATGGCAGCAGGACTGACAAGTAGAGTCCTCCCGATGCACTGTGAATAATCAGGCAGCTCTTATAAGCGATCGGCCCGACCTTTCCGCTTTCCATAAAAAACCGCTTACCCGACGACTGCGAGCGAGACGGGAAGCTCTTCGCGAGCCGACGCCAACCGCCGGCCGTCGCTAACAGCAAGCTGACCGCGCACCACATTCCGCAAAAAAGGAAAGGAAACAGGACGGTGATGCTAATGATGAGTAAAGTAGAATTGTCCATTCCTGTTATATTGCCTTATGTTAGAATTCAGACGCATTCGGAGTGCTGCCGTTACCCGTTTCCGGAGAGAATGAAGCTGACTTTGAGGGCGTCCACAGGTAAAGCGCGATGGTTACAGCGACCACACACAAGAGTTCGGGGACGCTGGCCTCCAGTCCAAAACCACTGCCGGTCAACCAATCCGGACCGGCGACAAATGTTGGACTCAGTAAACCGTTTTGATTGTTACCGCTGACACCAAAGCCAAGAAGGCCGCCTTGCACCCAATTGGCCATAAAATGGAGACCAATCGGCATCGCCAGGCTTCTGGTGCGAATGAAAGCGATTCCAAACATCATGGACGCAATAAAAATATTCACTCCGGCCAGAATTTTAACGCCCCCGGTCATGCCGGGATTGCTCGTATGGGTCAGCAAAAAATACCCTGCCAAAAGCAATTGCGCCGGCCATTGACCAAGGCCATCAATCAGGCGCTGAAAAATAAACCCGCGGAAGATCAACTCTTCGGCAATGGCAATACCTGCAAACAGTATAATATTTGAAATTAGCGAGGAAACGCCTGCAGAATTCCACTGCAAATCGACCAAACCGAAAATCCGCAAAATTAGCGCGGGCAGAAGCATAATACCCGAACCAAGCAGACAGCCCCAAAAAAATTGCCAGGGCCAGTTCCGGTCAAATCGACCAACAAGCTCGGTTATGGGCCGGCGACGTAATAGCTGAGCGATAAGAGACGCGGCGACCACGACAAGGGCCTGCTGATTTATCGAGACTTCCGTCCCGTTTTGGCGGGCAACGACCAATAGCGGCGCCAGAATGGCAGCCAGCACCAGAAAGAAGATGAAAATCCACCACCCGTTGCGAAGGTGGCGTTCGGAATTTAGAAACGGATTTAGCATGATAATTTTCAGCTCTATTTTATGTTGCGCGGGTTTGGGTACAAAATAAGCTGAATAAGCCTACACTTTTTCGAAAATAAGCGCAATAAGAATTTAGCGGGCTGCTTTTTCCAATTGACAAAAATCAAAAATAAATGTTTTATGTTAAAAACTAGCGTCAATAACGTCACACAATCATCATTGGGGGATTTTGAATTGAGCAAAACCATCACGCCCATTCTTTTTTTGGATATATCTTTGTGGCCGGTAAGTCGGTCGCCATAGGATCAGCAGCTTAAAAATATTGCTGGTTTGAAAAGTTGTATTTTTACCAAAAGAGCCTAAATATTAAGTTGGATTACAAGAATGAAGGAGAAGTTATGAAAAGAGTTTTTTTGGCACTGCTATGCCTTTGGCTGAGTCTGGCGACATCTGTGGCACAAGCGGATGACCTGATCTTATCCGGCATCGTGCAGGACGGCAAGGGCGAGCCGTTAGCCGGGGCCAGCATCTCGGTGCGCGGCACAAATTTGGGGACTTCCACCGATCTGGATGGCAAATTTAAATTGCTGCTGGTCAATACGGATAAGGCTATGCTGTACGTGACTTATGTCGGTTTTACGCCCAAAACGATTGAAGTAAAAGCCAGCCAAAGCGATCTGAAAATCACGCTGGAAGAAGATGCGCTGAAGCTGAACGAAGTGGTCGTCACCGGTCTGGCCACGTCAGTAAAGCGGACGAATCTGGCCAACGCCATTGCCACGATTTCGGCGGCGGAATTGTTGTCCGCGCCGACGCAGACAATGGAAAGCGCGCTGAGCGGCAAGTTTGCCGGTGTCAATGTCAGCCAGAATACGGGCGCGCCCGGCGGCGGCATCAATGTGGATTTACGCGGCGTGTCCAGCATCGAGGGCGGCACCCAACCGTTGTATGTGGTGGACGGCGTGATCGTCAATAACGCGGCGACGCAGTCGGGCATGGATTTTGTGACCAAGGCCGCCGGAGCCGGCAGCCGGACGCCGCAAGGCCAGCCGACCAACCGCATCGCCGACATCAATCCCAACGATATTGAAAATATCGAAGTGCTGAAAGGGGCCAGCGCTGCGGCTATCTATGGCGCAAAAGCGTCCAACGGCGTTATTTTGATCACCACCAAGCGCGGCAAGGCCATTGGCGAAGGCGGCACTTCCGTCGAGGTTTCGCACCAGTTCGGCTTTAACAAACTGCTGAACAAAATTGGTACGCGCGATTTTACATTGGAAGAAGCCCTGGATTCTTATGACGATGAGACCGTTTTGGAAAATTTTGAACCCGGTCAAAAATTTGACTACGAGGATTTGTTATATGGCGAAACCGGCTGGATCAACGAAACGAGTATCAGCGCGCGCGGCGGCACGATGAAGTCGCGCTTTTACGCCTCCGGCACGATTCATGACGAGGACGGCATCATCAAAAACACCGGCTACAAAAAATATGCCGGCAAACTGAATGTTGATCATATTTTCAACGAACGCATCAACATCAACCTGAATACCAGCATCGTCCGCACGGAATCGGATCGCGGCATTACCGGCAACGACAATACCAACACCAGCTTCGGTTTTTCGCTGGCCTTCACGCCGAGTTTTGTCGATATCCGACCCTATAAGGATGCCGACGGCAACACGGTTTATCCCGATCACCCGCTCAATCCGTCCAACCCGCTCCACACCCGCGACGCGCTGACAAATACGGAAACCGTCAATCGCTCCATGGGCGCGATGCGCTTGAATATCAACCTGCTCAAAAATGCGGCCCACAACCTGGATTTCATCGTCCAAAGCGGCGTCGATCATTATGCCCAGGAAAACCGCGTTTTGTCGCCGTCGGAATTGCAATTTGAGAAGAGTAGCGATCAGCCGGGCACGTCGATTGCCGGCGAGACGGGCAGCACCAACGCCAACTTTTATCTGAACCTGGCCCATAAGTACACGGCCAAATCGAACATGACCCTGCAAACTTCGGCCGGCTGGCAGTACGAATATCAAAAGCTGGATAATGTGACCGTGGTTGCCCGCGGCGTGACCGTCACCCAGAGCAATGTGGATCAAAGCGGTTCGGTCAGCGTTTTGCAGGATATTATCCAGCAGAAAGATCGCGGCTTTTATATTCAAGAGGAAGTCAGCCTGCAAGACCGGATCATGTTCACGGCCAGTTTGCGCGGCGACGCCAGCAGTTCTAACGGCGATTCCAAGAAATATTACATGTATCCCAAGGCTTCGACGTCCGTGCGGTTGTCAAAGTTTGATTTTTGGGAAGGTATGTCCTCCAAGTTCGACGAGTTTAAATTGCGTCTGGCTTATGGCGAGACGGGCAACCTGCCGCCGGCGGACGCCAAGTATATTTCACTCAACCCCAGCAATATCGGCGGGCAAAGCGGTGTGCTGTTCGCCTCCCGGCGCGGCGATCCGGACATTCAACCGGAGCGCACGAAGGAGTTGGAATTCGGCTTTGACGCGGCCTTTTTGAAGTCGCGCGGCAGCCTGGAATTCACTGTCTATCAGCAAAAGATTTCCGACCTGATTTTGACGCCCGATTTGCCGCCATCGTCCGGCTTTACCGAGGAGTACATCAACGGCGGCGAAATGGAGACCAAAGGCCTGGAAGTGGGCCTGAAGCTGACCCCAATCAAGCGCGGCAAAATGAATTGGACCACCGGCATCAACTATTATCGCACCCGCTCGGAAATCACCCAATTGGATATTGATCCGTTTAATATCGGCGGTTTCGCTACCTTTTTGGGCACTTTCCGTATCGAAGAAGGCTGGTCGCCCACGGCGATTATCGGGTCGGATGTAGACAGCGACGGCAACATTGTCGAAATCGGCAACGAAACGCCGGATTTCCAAATGTCCTTTCACAACAACTTCAGCTACGGCAACGTCAGCTTGAACTTCTTGTGGGATTGGAAAAAAGGCGGCGATGTCATCAACCTGGGCAAGCTGATTTACGATCTGGGCCAGACGACGGAGGACTTTGACACGGGCGCGGCCGGCGCACGGCTGGATGCGCTCGGCACATCCACCCGGCAATATGTGGAAGACGGCTCGTACTTGAAACTGCGCGAGTTAACCCTGAGTTGTCAGTTGCCGGCCAAACGGGTCATGCAACTTTTTGGCAACAGGGTCAAATCGGCTAGCGTCAGCCTGTCCGGCCGCAACCTGATCATGATCACCGATTACACCGGCTACGATCCGGAAGTCAGCCAATTCGGCAACGTGGCCGTGGGCCGCTCGGTGGATACGATCCCGTTCCCGTCGTCACGCAGCTATTATTTTAAACTCAACTTCGGACTGTAAGAAATAGAACACGGATGACGCGGATTTGACGGATTTGCACGGATTTTTAAAACTATAAAAATTATAATGTTTTTGAGTTAATCCGTGTTAATCCGCGTTATCCGTATAATCCGTGTTCCATCCTAACGTGAAAGGAGCATCGCATGTCGTATAGATTTGTAAATACCGCCGCGGCTATCGTGTTGTTGGCTTTGGCCGGCTGCGGCGATCTGGATTTTGCCAATCCCAACGCGCCGATTATCGAAGATGTGCCGACGCAGTCGGTTGTAACCGGCATTGAGGCAGGGATGCGTCAGGAAATGGACGTGTATCTGCGCTGCGTCAGCAGCATTGGCCGCGAGGCGTATTATTTTGAGACGGCCGACCCGCGCTACACCCGTGAACTGTTGCGCGGCACACCGGATCCGGGCGGCTTTTTGATTAACCGGCCCTGGGGCTTGCGCTATCTGGTCGTGGCCAACTGCAACGAGCTGATGGAACGCGCCGCCGGCGAATCCAATGCCCAGACCCGCGCCGGGCTGGAAGGCTTTGCCATGACCATGAAAGCCCATCAACTCCTGATGAATCTCAACTACATGGGCAGCAACGGCATTAAGATTGAAACCGGCGACGACGTGAATATCCCGTTTGTGCCCGAGCAGGCGGCCTTGACCGAAATCGCCCGCCTGTTGGATCAAGGTCATACAAAGCTGCAAACGGCCGGCAATGCTTTTTCGTTCGTCTTGTCCAGCGGCTTTTTGGGCTATGACACCCCGGCTAATTTTGCCAAATTTAATCGGGCGCTGCGGGCCCGCGTCGCGGTCTATGACGGCGAATTTCAGACGGCTTTGACCGCGCTGCAAGGCTCGTTTTTGAACGCAACCGGTTCGTTGGACGCCGGCGTCTATCACATTTACGGCGCGGGTTTGGGCGATGTGCTTAATCCGCTTTACGAAGTACCCACTTCGCCAGTCATCAAGCTGATGGCCCACCCGTCTTTCCGCGCTAACGCCGAAGCCGGAGACAAACGCTTTAGCGGCAAGGTCTTTACGCGCTCAAGCTCGTATACATTTGACAATCTGAGTTCGGATATGGCGATTGTGCTGGCAATCAGCTCGACCGATCCGTTCCCGATCATCCGCAACGAAGAATTGATTCTGCTGCGCGCGGAAGCGTACATCGGCTTGGGAAATTTTGGCGCGGCCCAGGCGGATATCAACATCGTCCGGGCGGCGGCGGGCCTGGCTCCGGTGGCGCTAAACGCCAATAACGCGCTGAATCAATTGCTGCACGAGAAGCGCTACTCGCTGTTCATGGAAGGCCACCGTTGGATCGATATGCGCCGCTACAACCGGCTCAACCAACTGCCGAAAGACCGCGAAGGTGATGTCATTTTGGATAAGATGCCGAAGCCAGAATCCGAAATACCCGGTTAATAGCAAGCTGCAACATTTAAGAAAATGTTTTTGGGGATGGGACCGACTGCTTGTAGCACAGATTAGCAATCTGTGCTTTGTGGGGATAGGCACAGATTGCTAATCTGTGCTACATCGTCGCCAAAAACAATATCTTAAGCACTGTACAATCCATGCGTTGTGGAAATAAAAAGGCCTCACCGGTTAAATGCCGGGGAGGCTTTTACTTTTTTTAACGACAAATTCTAAAAACTTAAATAGCCCATATATTTTTGCGCCGGGATTGCATTGCTTCGCTTCTCGAAATGACAGGTTCATAGTGAGACATTCATTTCAAAATTTGGTATAAGCCCTTTGGGTTTGTGTGCAAATCATTTTCAGTGTTGGTATAAAACTTAAAAAGGAGTTACGATGATTTTGATTCTTGGCGCTGGTATTAGCGGCCTTAGCGCCGCGGCTGCTTTAAAAACGCCGAACTATTTGATTCTGGAAAAAGCGGCTGAACCCGGCGGATATTGCCGTACCGTCAAACAGGATGGGTTTGTTTGGGACTACTCCGGCCACTTCTTCCATTTTCGCCACCCGGACATCAAAGCCTACTTACTGGAAAAAATGGACGCTGCCGGTTTACTGACCGTACAAAAACGCTCCCAGATCTATTATGACGGTCAATACATTGATTTTCCTTTTCAAAAAAATATCCACCAATTGCCCCAACAAGCGTTTATTGACTGTCTGCATGACCTATATTTTCGACCGGCCTTACAGCCCACGTCGTTTAAAGAAATGCTGGTGACCAAATTTGGTCAGGCGATCTGTCAAAAATTTCTGCTTCCCTATAACGAGAAGCTCTATGCCTGCGATTTAGACACTCTGGATGTAGACGCTATGGGCCGCTTTTTCCCCCACGCCGATTTGGCCGATATAATCCGCAATTTTAAAACCCCGGATAATGCCTCCTATAATTCAACCTTTACTTACCATAAAGAAGGCGCGTATACTTATATAGAATCACTACTTAAAAGAGTCGATCCCGCCAAACTTGCATTGAACGAAGAGGTCATCGCCATTGATTTAAAAACACACACCGTCGTTACCAATCAGCGGCGACTGACTTATGAGCGAATTATCTCCAGCATTCCGTTCAACCATTTGCTTAAACTGACTGACCTGCCACACGATCCACCGATTTACCATTCCAATAAGGTGCTGGTTTTCAACTTGGGTTTTGATAAAAAAGGGGATTCGCGTAATCACTGGGTTTACTATCCGGATCCCGAAATCTGCTTCTACCGCATTGGCTATTATGATAATATTTTTGACGATGAGCGCATGAGCTTATACGTGGAAATCGGTCTTAAAACCGATGCCGTGTACGATTGCGCGAGTACGCTGAATCGTGTATTGGCCGACTTGCAAAAAACCGGTGTGACAACCGACCATCAGTTGATCGCATATCATTCGGTCTTGCTCGATCCGGCTTACGTGCATATTACCGCCCAATCGCGGCAGGATGTGCAAGCACGCATGGCGGAGTTCAATGCCTGGGACGTTTTTTCAATCGGTCGATACGGCGGCTGGACATATTGCGCTATTGAGGATAATATTGTGGAAGCACGGGAATTGGTAAACCGATTGGGAGTTTAAGAAGTTAGGAATAAATTTTAAAATTTTTATATTTTAAACGATCAGACCCTAAGCAACGGTTAAGAGCGCATATTCTTAGCAATACTTTCGTAAAAACAGCCAATTTGCGCGGTTGCCTTCTAATTACTGCAATTTTATGCTTGAGTTTCTCCTCTTTTTCTTATAAATTTTAACCAGCCTGAAGCGCCGAGGACATTATCTGCACTTTTGGTCATCGTCACTCAGCTTGATAACGTAAGTGTACTTCATAGGTTATTCTCCAGGATTTAAATTACTCATCATTCCGTTGGTTCGTGGACAATAGTTGTCTAATCTTGATTTGATATAGGAAAAAAGGAGTTGTGCATTGTTAAAAGGACTTGAACTCGCCCGCTGGGCGGCTGAGCAATCGTTAGGAAAAAAAGCAACTGATGTCAAAATATTACACATTGAAAAAATTTCCAATGTCGCGGATTACTTTGTGATTTGCACAGGCGACTCGGACGTTCAGACGCGCGCCATATCCTATTTTATCGAAGACGAATTGCGTGAAAAAAGTCACACAAAGCCCTGGCATGTGGAAGGATTAGAAACCGGCCAATGGGTGCTTATGGATTATTCAGATGTGGTGGTTCACATTTTTATGCCGCTGACCCGTCAATTCTATGGATTGGAGCTTCTGTGGGGTGACGCCCCGGTTACTGAGGTGGAAGACCCGCTTTTAGTTAGCCAATCTGAATTGAATAGCTCAAATTCAACTTTCACTTCTGCTCAGCAAGCGCTTGATGGACTTCTCTGATATGATTTGTAAACAGTCGGGTAGCGCCCTGCTTGCGACAATATGCAATTTGCCAGTTGTAACGAATGAACCCCAGTCCTACCGCTAAATTCTTCTTTCGCGCCAGGGCAATTTTCCCCGGCCAAAAACCCAACCAATGCCCGGAAATATTCTCAATGCCGTCGGCGGCACATTGCTCAATGTGCCGCCGATTCACAAAGGGCTCCATCCGTTCGCTGTCACATGTTGCAATAAAATCGCACGGGGTTAACGGATCCAACCTTTTCACATCCATCAGCGCCTGCATATTAAATGAAATAAACTCGAAATTTGGCCAATAGCGTTCCGTGGCGACTTCACGGATACGATTCAAAATGCGCCGCCAATCGGTGTATGATTTTAGCTCGAAAATAAATTTGCAGTTCGGATAGCGCGCCAAAAGCATTGCCAGCGTGGGAATATGCGATTGTAGAGCATGAATTTCAGATAAGTTCAGCTCGGCAATATTTCGGATTCCCGAAGCCGTTTTTATATGTGGATCATGGAAAGCAATAACCTCTTCATCTCGGGTTAAGGCCAGATCGCATTCGAGAGCGCCGGCTCCATAGGTCAAAGCATAGTCAAAGGCATTTACGGTGTTTTCTATCCCGACGGCCCGATGAATGCCGGTTCCGGCCCCACGGTGACCGATAACCAGAAAGGGTGATTGCTTGGTCAGATGATCCGTAATCACAACCATAACCCTGAATCTTGTTTTTGGATATTGACAATGTTTGACATTTGGCCTGAATTATTCATAAATTTTGCCACAAAGCCACTAAGACACCAAGAAATAAAGAGTTATAGGAATTGACCTCAAAAACTTAATTTTTGAAGAGGACTTGGAAATTGATCGCCCCATACTGATTTAGCAAGCCTTTGTGTCTTTGTGCCTTCGTGGCATAAATTATTCAGGTTGGAAGGCTTGCGAAGAAAATTCCTGAGGAATCTGTGGGGTAACATTTCGATGACAAATTCTGGTCACTAAAGACTCTCATATCTCAATACAAACTACGACTTAATGCACGAAGCGCACACCGAATCGAATCGGTTTAGTTTTCTTCTACGGGTGAACGACGTAACTCTATCTTTGTATAAATTGCAACCTTTTCATTCAACGTCAGCTTTCGCCAAACAATAATCTCGTCAATCGTGCGCAGGCAGCCTTTGCAAAGACCGCTATGCTTGTCGATTTTACAACTTTTTTTGCACGGTGACACCGGAAGCTGACCCAAAACTGAAAAGTCTTCATGTTTTGTCATGATGATGACTACAGGCAAAATTTTCAGGTTTAACGGGTTTAACGACAAGTCTGAAGCACAAAAAACCTACGCATCCTTTCCAACCGTGAAATTTGGGATTTAGAAAACCTGACGGGTCTTTATACGTTATGCGGCATCTAACGATTTCAAAAAGACCCGTCAGGTTTAACTCCCAATTTTGTCACTTGGAAAGGAGTAACTACCAAAGTATTGAAAGTCATTTCATTTGCCATAAAAAACTTCATGTCAACAGGTCGGTTCTATGCCGACGCAAATAAAAAAACCGGCTTTCTCCATCGAGAAAGCCGGTTTTTCGTTTAGCCATAGTTGTTTAATAACTGTTGGCTATTCTTTTGCAAAGATTTTTGTCTGTAAGCTTCCGGAAACGTAAAACTAAACCTTGCGAAGGTTAAACTTGCGGCGGATGCTAATATTTTCAAGGCTTTCACAAACTTACAAGCGGGAACCTTCGCAAGGGCAATACGAAGCAAATTGTTTAACGAATCAGCGCCATCCGCTTGGTTTCTTTGAAGCTGCCGGTCTCCAAACCGTAGAAATAGATGCCGCCGGAAACTTCGATACCCGCATCGTTGGCGCCGTTCCAATTGATGGTATGGGCGCCGGCGCTGCGGGTTTCATCAACAAGCGTTCTGACCAACTGACCGGCGCTGTTGTAGATGCGCAGGGCCACTTTTCCGGCTGCCGGCAATTGGAAGCTGATCGCGGTTTCGCGGGTGAACGGATTGGGTTGACTGTTAAACAGGCGAATCTGACCGACTTGTTCGCTTGGGGCTTTACCCAACGGGCCAGCCGGGTCTACGATGATTTGCAGATGATAGTCGCCGGCCTCAAGGCCGGAGCGGTCAACGGTCAAATGATCGGTGTGGCGCATATCCGTCATTTTACCGGTTTGGGCATCGACCAGGGTAAAGTGCAGATCGTCGGCAATTTGTTGAATTTCCGGCCAGGACAGCGTGATCTGTTTGGCGGTCGTTGTCAGGACAACATCCCAGACCGTTTTTTCCGTTAGCGGGGCGCGCATGTCCACGCCCAACAAGCTTTGTTCGGCCTGGTTGGTGGGGAAAGCGATTTGCAAGTCGCGAACCGTCGCAGCCTGCTGATCAAAATCCTCGTCATAACCGGCGACGCACAACGGATCGACGCCCAAATAGGCTTTGGCGGTCGCGCCGTTCGCTGTTGCCGCGACGGACAACTGCCACCAGTCGCCGATCATTTGCGGTTTCGTGGTGACGCTCGATATCAGGGCGCGGCCAGGGGCTGCGGCCGGATCGTGCAAAGTCACCGCTGTTATATCCATGCCACGTACGTATAAACCGGCGCCGGGTTCAATTGCGCTGACAAAACGGGCATCCTTCCAGACGCCGTCAACGGTAACGCGGACGTAGGCAGCTGCGTCGGCAGTAATATCTGCCGGCGTCATGGCATCACCAAACGGGTTGCTCAGATACAATGCGCGCGCTGCGGGGATATCGCCGCGCTCGACCGTGACATCGCCGGAGACGGGGCAACCGAGGAATTCGATCGGGGATGTGTTGCCGTAGGTGCGATAGGCATAACCGGGCATGAACATGTCATAGTCACGCATAAGCACCCAGTTTTTGTCGGTATAGCGATAAACGGCCTGCGTCCCGAAAACGGCGTCTTTCCGATTCTCGTCCAGCATCGCCGGAAAACCGAAGGTGTGTGAATAAACGGCCTCATCGGTCACGTCCATCGCGATCATTTCGCCGGTCTCGCCGTCGCACATATCGCAGGCGTCGCCGATGCCGTCGCCGTCGGCGTCATCCATTTGGCTGCCGGTGTTTTCCATAAACGGGCAGTTGTCGCAGATGTTGGCGATAAAGTCTCCGTCGTCATCAGTGCCCGCCATTTCAATAGCCATCATATAATCTTCGACTTCGCCGTCGGGCGCGCCGCCCGTGGGCATGAGACCGCCGGCAGTGTTAAAACGGAAGCGCAAACCGGACATGCCTCTGTCGTCGGCAATGGCACGGCACGGCACATCAATCATCAGCTCATTTGCACCGGCGTGTAATAGGGCCTCGGCAAAAATCGCTTCATTTTCTTCCCAGACGCCGTTCCGGTCGGCATCCAACCAGGCGTTTAAGTAGCCGATCACGGAAGCGGTTACCGTAACGACGACCGATGAACCTTGAACCAGGTCGGAATGGAACATCACGCCGTCATCGTCATCGCCAAGACCCTCAGCGTCCTCCAATCCGTCGCTTTCGGCGGAAACGCCCGCGCCGAGCCAGGTCATGCCGTCTAAGGCGTGGCTGGCGCCTTGTTCGGCCAGCAGCACCGGGTAGGCCTGATCGGCATCGCCAAAATCAAGCTGGCCGTCGATGCAAACATCCACGTAAACATCGTCAATAATCCAGGTGCTGGGGGCGGAGTCATCGGTTTCCGCTATGAACAGGATCTCGACGGATTTCCCGATAAATGCGCTCAGATCATAGGCTGGCGAGCGGACAAAGCCGTCGGTGTTGCGCCGATAGCACAAATCAAAATAGTCAACGAACTCCTCATTCACAAAAACATAGCCGTAGTCGTAGCCGCAAACATCTTCGGACGCGACGGTGTGATGGAAAGTCAGCGTCGCCGAGCTGGCCGCCGCCGGCACGGAAACGGTCTGCCGAACCGCGGTGAGTTCGTCATCAATGCTGCCCAGCCAGACCGCCATCTCGCCGCTATTGGACCAACCGGAGCAAATGTAGCACCAATCGGGCGCTTCCTCCGGATTGTCCTCAATATACTGCGAGAACAGTCCCCAGACGCCGCCCATATCGCCGGTTTCAAAGCCGGGGTCGTTGACCGCGTTGCTGACGTTGCGGCAAACTTCGCCGCGCAGCGGAATTTCAAATGTCTCCCTGGCCGACGAGCCAAAGGTCAGCATTCCGTCATAAACGCCGGCCATCTCGGCCGAAAAGCCGACTTCAATGACGGCCTGCTCGCACACATCCAGCATGGCCGGGAAATCGTTCAACAGGCTGAACCCGTCGCCCACGATGGCGGCGCTCATCAGATTCAGCGGGGCGTCGCCGGTGTTGGAAACAGTGAACCGTAAAGTGTCGGCATCACCCGTTTCCTGCAAACCGAAGTTCAACACGCCTTCGACGCCGGATATGATTTCTTCGCCATGAATGGCGACCGTGATTTCCGGGCCGGCTGCCGGCAAGGGAGCGCTAAACTCCAGCGACCAGGAAACGAGTCCGCCTTTATTATCATAGCCGTTATCGCTAATGAACAACCACCAGCTTCCGTTAATCGGCTCGCCGTCAACCGCGCTCAAAGCATAGGCCGGGGTGGCCCGTCCGGCAAAAGGCGCGTTATCGCAATAATATTCGACGCGGTTACGAACAAAGGCTTCGTCATCAAGAATAAGCGGCGCGCCTTCGCGGAAAGCATCGCTGCATGGGCTGCCAAGCGGCACACCGGGCCGGTCCATGAGGATGATGGCCGTATTGAGCGGCGAAATCAGGGCTATAAACAGATCGCCGGAATTGGGATGATCCAGTTCCACATGAACATTCACGTCGGCCACAACGCCGGGCGATTCAACCTCAATCATATTCCAGACGCCTTCCGGATCGTCGTCGGGAATGAGAGAGTTATCCGGTTCATTATCGGTTACCATCCCGCCCGCGCAGTTGACGATGCCGGCCAGGGCAAAGCTGAACGTGGCGTTGCCCGGGTCGTTGGAACTGAAGCTAAACTCGCCTTCATGCATACCCAGCGCTTCGGAGTCAAAGTGAAGGTCAAAAGCCGCGTTGTCGCAGGGACCGATGGTCATGGGAAAATCAGCGGCGTCAAAAATAAAACCCTCGCCGGTGATCGCCGGATTCGAAATTGTTAAAGTGGCGCGGCTGTTGTTCACCACTGTCAGCAACCGTGTGAGCGGATGTCCGGGCGTGGCGGAGCCAAGGTAGACAACTTCATCTTCAGCGGCATTGGCCAGCAGGACGTAATTGTCATAGACGGCCAATTCGGGCGTTGTCATGTTTGGCGCTTGCGGGATATATAGAGTCCAGGAAATGACGCGGCCGTGAATGGCCTCGGCGGGATCTATAACGGTCAATTTCCAGTCGCCGTTGGGATTCTCGCCATGAAAGCTGCTTAACGGGCCGGGGCTGCTGGCCACAACGCCGGTAAACGGGGCTGACTCGCAATTGCCCGTCTCCACATTAATCGGTGAATTATCGTCAAACAGCAACGGTTCGCCTTCGAAAAAGGGGAAATTGCAACCCAACGCTTTTTCGGGAAAGTTGGGCCGATCCATCACGGTCACCTTCGTGCCGGACGGCGATGTCAATTGAATCACCAGGTCGCTGCACCAATTGTGATCGATTTCGACCGCCAGCATGACCGAGCCGGAAATCTTGCCCCCGCCGGCAACGGCGAGCGTGTGCGTCACGCCCTTGCTATCGTTGTCCGGGATAGTGTCGGTTTCGGCCGGCCTATTCTGGAAAGTCAGCATATCGCCGCTGCAATTGGCCTCGCCGGTCAGGTCGATGTGGAATGCGCCTTCATCGGCGTCATTGCTGTTGATGACAATTTTGCCGGCAGACTCGCCAAAAGCCGTAGGTGAAAAATCGGCATGAAATACCACACGCGAAAACGGTTTGATCGTTAGCGGCAAATCCGACCCATCGACCGAGAAATCCGCGCCGCTCACGACCATACTATTAATCGTTAAATCTTTGGAGCCGATATTGCGCACGACAAACGAAATCGTATAGGAGTCGCCCGGGCGCACCTGACCAAAAGCAATGTCATCGCCGGCGGCCAGGGTTTTTCCGCCGGAGCGAATCACAAGTTCCGCTCTCGGCAGGGACATATCCATGCCGTCAAAAACCATCGCGCCGGTAGAGAGCCCGGTGATAGGATCGGGCGGGTCCAGCCAGTCACGCAGCCAGTCACCCGGCTCATTTGCGGGGCCCCAGTCCGCTTCAATGCGGCTGTAGCAGAACCACGACTCATCCCGATAAGCGCAGCCGGCGATAATCCCGCCGGTCAGCAGGCCAATCAGCCGCTTGTTTTCATCCCACAAACCGGAGCCGGAAGAGCCTGGCTCCACAAAGCCTTCTTCCCAATTATCCACGCGCCAATGCGTATCTTCGGCTTCATCCGGATCGAGGACGCAATTAACCATCTTTGTGAGCGGATCGTCGTTAATGGCAATGGCTTTTTCGTTGGTGCTGGGATGAGAAATGCCGGCGGTCATGCCCGCGGGAATGTTGCCGCTGCGGTCCCAGCCCGAAAAATACACCCCAAAGGCCGGGTCGACTTCGGTGTTCAATTCCAGCAGGGTGAAATCGGAGGCATAGCGGCCGGCGCGAAAGACGGCCCCGCCGGTTTGATAATCGTCGAAATTGCCGCCGGACAAGTCGCCGCAATTCTGGCTTTGATAGTTCCAATAAATGACGGCGGTGCGGGCGCTGCCCGGCACACCGGAGGTGACGCAGTGGTTAGCGGTTAAAAAATAGGGGGTGCTGTCTTGTGCGGTATTGTTGACCAACACGCCGCTGCAGATAAAATAACCGTCGACCTGCAGCAGACCGACCGAACGGGTCTGATCGCGCCACGGGTCCGCTTCCGGGCAGGCCACATCGACATTGCAACTGCCCTGCCGGGCGGCGTCCATAACCTGGCCAAAGTCGCGGTAGCCGTGATTGACGGCGGTCAGTTCCAGTTGAATGTGCGCTTCCATTTCCCGCGTCGTGACGACTTCGATAATGGCATCGCTGCCGGGCACAATCGGCGTCCACAGCGCGCCGTGCTCCTGATTGTCTTTGGCCGTAAAGGGTCCAAGCACGCGGCCAAAGTCCGGTGAATAAATAAACATCTGGGACTTGGGCGGCAGGTTAAAGGTGTCAAAGCCGAGGTTTAAGGATGCAGCTTTTTCGGAGTGAATTTGCAAGCGCCACAAGCGCGCACCGTTCGGCAATGTTTGCCAGGTACCCGCGTTTTTTGGCCCCAAGTGGGTTTCGATAGGTTGGGCAAAATGAAAGGTGCCGTCGGAATCAAGCTGTTCGATTTTAGCTAAAAGCGCGTCGTTGTTTTGAATCGGCATGGCCTGAATTGCCGGCGCCGACAGATTCAGCGCCGCCGTTTGCCGCCCGAGAGGCTGAGCAACGGGATTAGAAATCGGCCCGGCGCTCCGAGTCGAAGATGTTTGTGTTCCACCGGGGTCCTGAGTACGCGGTGGATTTTTCTTGAGCCATTCCAGCCCGTGATTGTTCATTGACTTTGTTTTGCTGGGTGGAATTTGTGAATTCTTCTTTGGCGAAGCCGATAGATTGCCGGACCCGGCCATGAAGACAATTAGACACCCGACAACAAATGCGTGTGTAACTCTCATGATGCCCCCTTTTAAAGAGAGTGAAGGAATTGTGAAAAAGGTGAGTTTTAAAAAATGCGGCATGACAAGGTTATCAAAAAATAAAAAAGTTGTCAATCAGTTTTTGCAGAGATTTTTGGACTGTGTCGTGACAAAATCTATAACCTGCATATTGACTGTAAGTTATGCTGATTAAAATTTTTATCGCCTCGCTGCCGACAACTTAAAGTAGTAAAAATTTAGATCCTTACGTTTACGTTCGCTGAATTTTTTGAGGGTTTTACAAAATGCGGCTTTTAGCCCTGTAAGGGCGGACTGTTTGTACCCTGCGGGACATTATGTGTTAAACTAAGGCTCGGCCTACCAAAATTAACCGTTAGCAATTAGCCATTAATCATAACAATTCGCTTTTAGCGCGACGATTTTCAAAAGCATGCCCAAAAAAAATGGCTAATTGTTCAATTGCGAATGGCTAATTGCTAATTGCTAACGCTTTGCGCAGTGTCACGCTTAGCTTGACACCTCTGCCCTACGAGGTATTCATTATAACGCCAAATGCATCTTCTGATCCACCTCTTCAAAAAGCAGGCGGGCTTCGGTGACCAAATCGGTCAATTCATTCAACATGCGGCTTTTGTAAGCCGTGTCTTCAAGCGATTGCAAGTTGATGCGAACATTCCACTCCGCGCCCTTGACTGCGGCGTAGGCCATCATGGCTGCAACGGCAGCATCCGACAGCGAGTTTGGGTTGCCTTTTTCGAGCATGACTTTGGCCAGATCCAGAATCCGACGGCTGCGCCGAACGGTTTCCAAAGGAACTTCAGCGGCATATTTTGTCGCTGTCTGAATGGCCGTCTGGCGCGTGGCTTTTTCAGCATCCGTCGCTTTGGGCAGTCGGTTTGCGGCCAAAATTCGGTTAAACGCCGCGGTGTCGGCATCAATCGCTTCGCGTAACATATCCTTGAGCCGTTGGGCTTCAACTGCAACAGGCGCTAACTCACCCAATAAGTGCTTGTACTTTTTACTGTTTACCGTCAAATTACCCACCATCGACACCAGACCTGCGCCCATAGCCCCGGCAAAAGCCGCCACACTGCCGCCGCCCGGGGCAGATGACTCGCTGGCCAATTCATTCAGGAATTGTCGCGCGGTCATCTTGACCAAAGGCCCGTCTTGTTTAAAAGTATATTCAATTACTTTTTGCTGCGGATCAAATTCATTCAGTTGATCCAAACCGAGTGATAAGACCGCCATTTTGATCAATTCCTCTTCGGAAACGGCTTCGGAGCGGTTTTGTTTGCGCAAATAATGGCGACCCGCGTCAAAGAGCGCCTCGCCAGGAAGCAGGCCGACCAATTCGCTGCCCGTCACGCGCAGACCGTATTTGGCCGCCTCTTCACAGACGGCATCAAAGGCAACATGCGGCGGCGTAATCTTATAATTGACCAGATTGATCGAAATTTGACAGAAGCCAAACTCTTCGATATACCAGCCGACGGCTTTAACGGCTTTCAGCTTGCCCGGTTCATAGACTTTTTCGCCTTTTTCATCCAGCGCCGCCTTACCGTTGGCGTCTTTTTTGACCCGGCCTTTTTCGCGAACGGCAAAGGCAATCTGCTGGGCCAGGCTCACATCTTTTGTATTCAAATTGACATTATAGGCAATCAAAAAGTCGCGCGCGCCAATAACAGTAGCCCCGGATTTGGCATTAAATTCTGCTGGACCACAATCCGGCTGCCACTCCGGTTTCTGCATTTTTTCCGGCATACCTTCGTACTCCCCGGCGCGAATATCGGCCAGATTTGCGCGCTCCGGTTTTGCCGCGGCATGTTCATAAAAATAAACAGGAATAGCTAATTCCTTGCCGACGCGCTCGCCCAATTCGTGCGCCAGGCGGACGCAGTCTTCCATCGTTATACCAGCTATCGGGATGAACGGGCAGACATCGGTGGCGCCCATACGGGCGTGCGCGCCTTTGTGCTTGCGCATGTCGATTAATTCCGCAGCTTTTTGAATTGCCCGAAATGCCGCTTCTTTAACCGGCTCCGGTTCACCAATAAAGGTGACAACCGTGCGGTTTGTGCCCTCGCCAGGATCAACGTCCAATAGCTTGACGCCTTCAATTTTTTGAATTTCGTCGGTAATCTTTTGAATTGTTGCTTTGTCGCGCCCTTCGGAAAAGTTAGGCACACATTCTACCAGCGCACTCATAATGTCCTCTTTCGTGTAGGAAACCTTGCGAAGGTTAGACTTGTTGCGGAATCAATATTTTCAAGGTTCGCTGAACTCCCCGGCGTGAACTTTCGCAAGGTTATTTTGTAAATGGTATGCAAAAAAGAAAGCGGTCTGCGCCAATTGCATGTTGGCTCAGACCGCCTGTAATTGAATAATTACGCAAGGGGTTATGCTTAATTGGCAGACGCAGCTTCCATCCGGCGCAGGCGTTGTTCGTGATCGGCCAACTGCGCTCAAAAAAACGTCAGACCTTGACAATCCACACTTTCAACTTGGCCACAACTTGCGAATGCAATTTAATCGGCACTGTAAATACGCCCAGTTCCTTAAGCGGCTCTTCCAGATCGATTCTTTTACGATCCACTTCAACGCCTTGCTCAGCCAATAACCGATGAATATCAATCGAGGTTACGGAACCAAACAGCTTATTATCTTCGCCGACCTGGACCGTAGCCGTAATCGACGTATTTTCGATTTGAGTGGCGAGGTTTTCGGCCTGGCGCAGCGTCTTATTGGCACGCATGGACTTCATCTTCTGATGATGTTCAAACACGCGTAAAGCCGAAGGCGTGGCTAACAGCGCCATTTTTTGGGGAAGTAAGTAGTTACGGCCATAACCATCGGCCACTTTGATCTTTTGGCCGGCCTGCCCCAAACGGTTCATATCTTCTAACAAAATAACTTCCATCTTGGTTAACTCCGTCGTAAAGCTGGTTAGAGATGTTTAGCGGTTAAATTCATCCACGTATGGCAGCAAAGCCAAAAAGCGCGCCCGTTTGATCGCAGTCGTTATTTTACGTTGATCTTTAGATGACAACCCGCTCATTCGGCGCGGAATAATTTTGCCGCGATCCGTTAAAAACTTGGCCAGTACGTCAACGCCTTTGTAGTCAATATAAGCTTCGCCGTTATTGGGCAGCTTAATAAATTCTCGTTTTCGTCTCTTGAGCGAGATTCTTTTCTTTTCCGGATCATGAATTACGATCAGATAACGAATAATCGTCTCAGTCAGCTTAATGCGGCGATCCATTTCTTTCAAACCGGCAGGATCCGCTACAAAAAGATAGAAAACATAAATGGCGTCTCGTTTCTTTTTCACCGCATAAACGAGCTTACGACGGCCCCAATTGCTAACTTCTTCAATTTGACCCGTATTTGTCGTGATGATTTCCTTGATCTTTTCGATCTGTGCGGCAATTGCATCTTCGGCAAGTTCCGGATTCAGGATGAATATCCCTTCATATTTCTGTGTCATACGCACTCCCTTCGGACAATGGCCCTGATATTTTTCACTCAGAGCAGGGTTAAGGTCAAGCATTATTTTTTCGAAACTTGACCCAAAACAAGACAGTAACGATTATAAAGATTTGCAACAATTCATGATTGAAACATTCTAATTAAACTCGCGCATTGCGATTTCCAAGCCGTCGCGGAGCCAGCACAAACATGCCTCGCAAGCATTTTCCAGCGCCACATTGACAATCGCCTCTTCGGCTTTCGTAAAGGGCTGAAGTACAAAAGCGGCCCATTCTTGATTGGGTGGCGGCTTGTCAATTCCAATACGCAGCCTGGCAAATTCGTCACTCGCAAGGCAATTGATAACCGAAATCAGACCTTTTTGGCCTCCGGCGCTTCCTTTAGATCTGCAACGCAGTTTACCTAAAGGCAAATTTAAGTCATCAACAACGACCAGCAAATCGATCGGACTCAGCTTCCAAAAGTGGAGAGCGTTTTGAACAGCCTGTCCGCTTAAATTCATGTACGTCAGCGGTTTGAGTAGTAGAACTTTTTCGCCGTTATGATTGAACTGACTGTAGACATAGTCGCCTTTACCGGCCGAAAATTTCTGATCAAAACGGTCGGCTAATGTATCAACCACGCGAAAACCAATATTATGACGGGTTTTGCTGTAGTTTTGACCCGGATTCCCAAGGCCGACAATCAATTTCACTTCTTCTTCTTCGGTTCAGCGGCAGCCGGAGTCGCAGCAACAGCCGCGGTTGGGGTAGCTGCTGCGGTGGCGGCAGTGGCGGCTGCTGCGGTGGCGGCTTCTTCCTCAGGAGTTGGCAGCGCCTTCATGACCACAACATGGGCAATAATGGTGTTCGGATCGGTCATGATTTCGAACTCCGGTTTGGCCAGGCTCTCGACCTGCACGCTATCGCCAATATTCAGGTGTGCAATGTTAATAACAATGGACTCCGGAATATCTTTGGGCAAACATTTTACTGCTATTTCACGCGAAACGACTTCCAAAATACCGCCGGCGCGAACGCCAACCGGATTGCCTGTTAACCGCAGCGGGACTTTTAGAATAACCGGCTCGGTTTGATTCAGCTCATATAAGTCAACATGAACCAGCTCTTCCGTTAGCGGATCGCGTTGTGATTCCCGAATAATAATCCAACGTTCATGCGGGTTTTTGTCATTTTCAATCAGTAAGTTTAAGATGTAATTACGTCCAATGTGACGCCGAATAATGGTATTAATTTCTTTGGCATCAACGGTTATGGCAACATTTTTAACATTGTGGCCGTAAATAATGCCAGGGACTTTGCCCGCATACCGCAATCGTCGGGCAGGACCTTGTCCAAAACTCTCGCGTTGTGTGACTTTTAAGTTAACCAGTTCCATTCCAAACTCCTCAAAACTTGAAGTATTTAGCAAAAATAATGAAATTTTAACCAAGAATTTATGACACAAAAGGAGTAAAGGTCTTACGTCCTCTACTCCTTAACCGACTTTTTTTATTATAGCCGATTGCAATTATCAATTGCCCGACATCTCACTATCAAAAGCAACGGTTAACTCGATAATACCGGTTTTGGAAGCTTGCTCAAATGCAGCCAAAACCCGGTCTTCAATATGTTGACGCATGTCATTATTAACCGGATGCGCTGTATCTTGATAGATGTTATTGGAGCGTTTTCGACTGGGCATTGCCACAAAGACGCCTTGTGCCCCTTCGATAATTTTAAGCCCGCGAACGACAAATGCATTATCTAAAGTAATATTGGCAAAGGCTTTCAATTTGCCGCTATTCTGTATTGAAATCCGAACTTCTGTAATCTGCATCGTCGTCACCACCTTTCAGAAATATCTGTCAGGGTAGATTGACATGAAATCTACAATTCACTATAAGAAAGCCTTCAGACAGACTTGTAAAATAAGCCGCAACTGTCATGTTGTCAATAATAAATTCGCACTGTTCCTCCAAAAATAATGGAACTAAATTTTGCAGAAACATAAGTCATGCAAAATTCAGGGCTCCGCCCCCTGCATGTAACTAGTGCAAATCGCCTCATTCGCACGGATACGATTTAGGCAAATCGCACTACGATTCTCTTACCAGTCAAACCGCACACCCACATGAAAAGTCCGCCCGCGATTGGGCAGGCCGCCGGCAATCGGCACGTTGGTGATGGTTTTGTAGTCGGTGTCGGTTAGGTTTGTTATAGTTGCTTGCAGACTTAAACCGGGCTGGAGTTGCCATTGGATATGTGCGCTCAACAGGACGTAGGCGGCTTGATCGGGCAGGGCTTTCATTTTGGCGCGATAAATACCGTTCAGGTTGATCGTCCAGGGCCGGCGGGCATAGGTAACGATCCACGAGCCAAAATCGGGCGAGACCTGCAAATCATCCTGAAAGAAGTGGGTCCATGTCCCGTTCAACTTGAGCGCTTTGGACGGCGCGGCGGTGAACTCAAACTCCAGCCCGTCAATGACCGCTTCATCGGCGCTGTTTTCAAAGCCAGGTGCGCCAAAGGGATTGCGCGGATGCTCGACCGGACTACCGAACACAATCAGGTTGGAAATGGTGTTGTGAAAATAGGTGGCCGTGCCTTGAAAAGTCCGGGCCGACTGAGCATAAGCCGCTTCAAAAGTCCGCACTTTTTCGGCATCCAGATCAGAATTGCCAAAGTCAACCGGATTGTTCATATCATATAATTCCAGATAGTTTGGCGCGCGGAAGGCTTCGCCGTAGCGCAGCTTAAAACGGCCTTCGAACGGCGCACGATAGGCGGCGGCAATGCGCGGATTGAGCGAGCTGCCAAAGTCGTCATAATGATCTAAGCGCAGGCCGACAGTCAGTTGCAGCCGTTCGTTCACCGTCAGCTTGTCCTGGGCGTACAAACCCCAAATATGCCGAGCATCGGTGATATTAAAGGCGTTGGCCGGATCATCCAGCGGGCGGACATCACCAAAATATTCCAGCGTATATGGATCGTGACTGGCGAAAGAGGCGATCTTGGTCAAGGCCCCTGCTCGTAGGCCAAACCGGCCTGCAACTGATGCGTCGGCGAGAGATTGAAGCTAAAATCCGCCGCGCCCTGAGCTTGGTACGACTCCAGCCATGGCCCGGATTGAAATGCTTCGGCCAGGACAAAGTCCGGAGCCAATTCCGTGCCGGCCGGAATCGGAATCCACACCGCCTGCCATTTGTCCTGGGCGTAGCCGGCGGTCAACTTCAGTTCCAGCCGTGGTTTAAGCGTCAAATGTTGCCGCAGGGTCACGCCGCTTTGCCGGACGTTGTCGCGGTTGGTCCATTCCGACATCCCGCCGAATAGCAGGAAGCCGCGCAGATCGCGCTCGGTATAGCGGGCATGGGCGGAAAAGCCGAGCCGTCGCACAGAACCGTAAAAATCCACGCCGCGCCGCGGATCGGTTACATCGCCGGTCTGGCCATTAAAATCGGTGACGTTTTTGTATGTGTCGCCTTCATCGCGGAAGACTTTGGCAAAGGCGGCGACATGCAGTTCGTCTTTTTGGGCTGAAGTCTGGACAAAGGCGCTTTGGTGATTCAGATTACCGGCCTGCGCCGATATGACGTTGGCCTCATCTTCGGTAATGACATTGATTACGCCCAAAAAAGCGTTGGAGCCGTAGAGCGCCGAGCCCGGCCCGCGGATAATCTCTACCTGCCGGATCATTTCCACCGGAATAAACCGGTTCATAACCGACACGCCGCCGGTGTAGAGATCGTTGAGCCGCTGACCGTTGACCAGCAGCAGCACCGACTCCGACAGGCCGGTGCTGCGGCCGCGGGCCGAAATGCGGTTGTTCATGCCTTGCTCCACATCGCGCACGGTCTGAAAGCCGGGCACAAAGTTGAGCAATTCTTCCAGCGTACTGAAGCCCATATCCTCGATTTGGGCGCGGGTAAAGACCGTGACGGACGACGAGGCATCGCTCAACTTTTCCTCGGATTTGGAGGCGACGGTGATGGGAATATCCAGCAATTCTTCCAGCGACATATCCAGATAGCCGCCGGTGTCGGCCAGGGCGGAGGCGGTAATGAAAATCGTAATCAACAAGACGGCATAGCGGATCATGGGCTTTCCTTTTTTGTATAGATTAAAATTAGTAAGGGACTCATATATCGCTAAGAATGTTAACAAATTTTCATTCTGAAAGAATCCTTTTTCAATCAAACACAGTGCTGTTTTAGAAAAAAAAGTGCTTTCAGCATGACACTCTTGCCTTGTGCTTAACTTAATGACATTGAGAAGCGGATTGAAAACATTGGGTGATAGCCATGTAAAATTTACAACAAGGCCTGCCAAAAAGTCAATGAATTCTGGTTAAAAGAAGTTTCGAGCGGCGTTTTACACGCGATGTTTAAAGACTCGGGCTTGGCCATATCCGATTTGGCGAATAAAATTAAAAAAAGGCCACACCCATCGTCAAAAATGGATATGTAGCCTTATTTTTTGCAGGCCGTTTTTCCAATTGACAAAGCCAGGCATTTCCCATAGAATCAAAATAGATGTCTATGTTTTCACTCCAACTCCAATAAAAAATATTATTATGCAAAATTTTCTTAAACAATTCCGACATGACCGCAATATGCAGCGCCGCGCGTTGTTTAGCGGCGGGACGCTGAGCGCTATCTTAGCCGCTTATCCGCTTTGGCGTGGGCCGGTGGACGCATTGTTTCAGAGCCACATTTTGCCGGTTATGTTGCGCACCTTTCCCGGCTGGACGCCCGCCAATTTTTTACCCGACATAGTTGTGCTGATGCTGGCCGTGACACTGTCTATTGTGGTGGACGCCATTGTGCGCGACCGCACGGCCATGAAAGCCCATAGTACAGGACTCGATCCAAAACTTTTCCCAGAAAAGGATTTTCAGCATCGCCGCGCCTCTTTTTGCCAGGTTTTGCTGGAGGATTTGAACAAAATTGACCGAGAAACCAACTGGAGCGAGCACTACTTTACGCCGTTGGATGCTGAAGTAGAAATACAATCCGGCGACAAACGGCTGAAAAGAATTACCGATCTGTTGACGGCCATTAAATCCGACCGCAAGAGCAAAGTGTTTTTGGTGGTGGGCGATCCCGGGTCGGGCAAGAGCGTGGCCCTGCGCAAGCTGTGCCGCGACTTGCTGCGCGAAGTGGATCGCACCAACAAAGTGCCCATTTACATTAATCTGCGCGAATGGCAAATTAGCCAGAAATGGGACAGGGATAACCCGCCGACTGTTGAGCAGCTTTATGGCTTTGTCCTCAAAAACCTGAAAGATCGGGGCGACATTTATACCAGCGAATTTTTGGACAAATATTTCAAGGTCATGCTCGATCATGGTTATTTTTTTATTACCCTGGATTCCTTTGATGAGATTCCGTCGGTCTTGGATGAGGACGAGCGGTCGTGGCTGGTGGATAAACTGTCCGAAGTGATTTACAAGTTTTTGGCCGGGGCCCATGATTCGCGCGGCTTGCTGGCTTCGCGTATCTTTCGCCGACCGACCGATAATTTTGACGCCAAAACCCGCCTGGAAATTCGCCCCTTTACCGAAGTCAAGATTGTGGAGACACTGAAAAAGACATTGGATTTTAGCGATGATCTGGTTAAGGAGTTGTTTACCCAACGGCAGGAATTAGTGCCCGTCGCCCGCAATCCCTTTACCGCCGCTTTGATTACCAGTTACGCCAAAGCCAATAACAACAAATTGCCCGCCAACCAGGCCGAAATGTATTTGAGCTACATCACCCGCCGTTTGGAATCCCCGGCCTGCCAGGATTATCTGCGCAAGAAAAACAAACAATGGGCTGCCGCCCACCGCCAATTGCTGACCGGCAATATCGAGCAAATGCAAAAAGACCTGACCCACTTGCAAACCCGGGGCGAATTGTGTAGTGAAAAGCTGAACCGCCTGCGTACTGAAAAAGTAGTGGAGACCGATCCCAGCGATAAGTTTAAATACGAGCAACAGATTAAAGAATTGGAACAGGAACAGGCTCAAATTACCTTAGAAATGGCTGAACTGGAAACCCGCCTAAGCCAGGCTCCACAGCCGGCGCCCACACATACCGATGCAGAAACCACTGCGCCCTATTTTACTACGGACTATTTGCTGCGCTGCGCCACCGACATGGCCGATGTGATGTTTAGCAGCGGCCTTTTAGGGTTGGAGGCCACTGTTGATGAATTGCAAGCCAAACTGTCCCAGCATTCCATTGCCGATGTGACGGATATTTTACTTTTTGCCCGGTTGGCCCGCTTGGGCACCGGGGAGGAGCGACGTTTTAGTTTTGCTCACCGTCGCTTTAACGAATATTTCGTGGCCCAGATGTTTATGGAAAATCCAGAGCGCATACCAAAAGAGGCAATTCCGACGGATTCACGATGGCGAGACGCACTAGTACTTTATTGCGAAGTAGATGATAAAGAAAAGGCGCGGATTATTGCTGAATACTGCTGGGATGAAATAGCAAAAATCGAAGCTGACGATGTCAATATGAGCGATCCACAATACTTTCGATCAATTCATTGCCTACGATTTTTGATTGATACTTTTAAGGCCCGATCCGAAGCAATTTCCTTTTTCCATAATGGGCTTCAACAACTGATGGAAAAGAGAATGAAAAACCAACGAAGTCTTTTGGAAGTAAAGCTAATTGTTGAAGCAATTGGTTTGTTAAAAATGGAGTGTACAGAAAATTTATTAAAACTTGCTTTAGATCTTAGAAACTCATGGATCAGCGAAACAAGTCTAAAAGCTTGTCGCAACTTACCTGTACTACCAGAAAGTGTTGAAGAGAAATTTATTATATACATAAACTCATTTGAGATATTTACAATCATAAGACGACGAAAAGAACTAGTATTTTCGCTAAAACTTTCTGATAGTTTCAAAAATTTGCATAAGTTTTTTTATAAAAAGTCTTTGGACTATATTTTTATGATAATTGGAGTAGCACTAGCTTTTTTTATCAGTCCATTTTTAACTTCATTTTCATATGCTTTAATCATGTTTCCATACTGGCTATCCAGTATGTTAAAAGCACCTTCTACTGAAAAGCACACACTATGGAGTTACTATCGAACTATTCTATGCTTCATATTTTTAGCTACACTTTTTATAGAAAATGGGGCACTGTTTTATAAAGACAGTCTGCTCATATATTTTTTATTTTCTAATAATAATACTTTTGCTAATTTTTTCAATCCACTAAATGTTTACATTTTAATTTTTTTATATATTGTATCAATACTTTGTTTAATGCCATGGTTTTTATCCGATAAAGTTCAAAGAAAAAAACAATCAACTGCCATTGCACTCTTCGCTTCTCCATATTTGTTTTACGACTCTTTAAAAGCATTTTTTAATATAGTCATTGATTGGGGTTCTAAGGCAGTGGTATTAATACTTGGAATTGTTATCGTTGGGGGTATAGCATATTTGGTTTTTATGCTTGTAGCTGGGATTATGTATGGAAGTTATCAAGCCGTTATAGCCGTTTTTAGCTGGTTTGTGAAATTGCCGTCTCAGTTATCAACTCACAAGAAAGAAGACTTTGTTCCTGCTATGAGAACATATCAACAGAAAATTGTATCATTGTCAAAAGAGTTTGTTGTAGATGCTGTAAGTGGTTTAGCTTGCTTGGGAAAAGGAGCAATAATTTTTGCTCTACTGATACTAATAATACAAGTTGGTACAAAATGTTGGCAAGGTTTTACTCAAAGTAAGATGGGCAATAAAATTATTGAAAAAACAGGTGCAATAAAATCTGAAACTTTGGAAGTAGGGGGCAACATCGCAACAAGCGGTCTTGATTTTTTTGCAACTATTTTACAGTTTCTTATAACTTACATTCTTCCACTTGTACTAACAGGGCTTATACTTGTCAATAGGCATTTAAAAGTGTACCAAAAATCGGCACCAAAAGTGTACCAC
>CAYOLL010000050.1:0-37750 GCA_964404765.1 uncultured Gemmatimonadota bacterium
A
The DNA here is from genome assembly GCA_964404765.1 of uncultured Gemmatimonadota bacterium. GTDB lineage: Bacteria > 4572-55 > 4572-55 > 4572-55 > 4572-55 > CAYOLL01. Next base: position 2 of record CAYOLL010000050.1, read on the forward strand.
ACCGGTTATTATCAAATTTTTTCATATGTTTCCGTAAAATCTTTCCATGAGCCTACATTCTTCGACAAATTAAGTAATAATAAGCAATAAGACAACTTAAAACGAGCCGATTTTGCAGGATATTGAGCAGGTAATTTATTTCATCGTCTTTATTCATGATATGTTATTAGCCTGAAAATTCAAGACTCGTCACAAAGGCCCCAAAATTCCCTAAATATTTTTTGAGTTCTGGTGCTTTTGTGGCTGATGAATAATTCAGGTTAGCACTTCTGAATAGCTCGATTTTTTGTAATTGCTCAAAAAGCGTGGGTAACCTTGCGAAGGCTTTACTGCAAAACTTGTGAAATCGTGCACTGAAGCCTTCACAAGGTTAGGTTTACCACCACTTTTTGAGCAATTACGATTTTTTTAACGCAATGGACGATGGAAAAACACCGCCAAGTCTGTGGCATTGATGTGCAGGAACAAGCGCTATGCTTTCTGTGATGGAAAAAATTCTTTTTTTAAAAACGGCTCCTATTTTTGAAGGAATGAATAGCGAGCAGTTGAAGCTTATCAGCGGAATTACGACAGAAGAGGATTTAAATCCACATGAAGACTTGTTTCGACAGGGCGACCTGGGTGATAAAATGTACATCATTATTTCCGGAGAAATTGAAATTCTGGAACAGAGCAGCGGCAAAGAGCATCGTCTGGCTACCGTTGGCCGCTCAACACCCGTAGGTGAGTTTGCCGTGCTGGATGATGAAGCTCGATCCGCCGGGGCTCGCGCCCTGATGAGCACAAAAGTTTTATCCATCGAAAAAGAAGAGCTGAAAGAGTTAATCCGTGAGTTTCCTGAATTAGCCTTTGAGTTTTTTAAAGTTCTCATTGCTAAAAACCGTGAAACCAACACAAAGCTTCGTAAAAGACAGATAGAGTTAGAAGAAGCGCTTAAAGAAGTTGATGAGCTAAAACGCCGGAGATAATTTAAGGCAGGAGCAAATCGAAGCGGCAGTATTGAAGATATAAATTTAAAATTTAAATGTGAAATCTGTAACTATTCAATAATCACAGGGCGACGTTGTCCCAGATAATTTTTCCCGCCCTGTTTTGTAAAAGCTCCAGCGCGAATTAGGCAATTCGCGCTGGAGCTTTTTGAGTCACTTAAAAAATGCGGCCGCGCGCCAAGAGTTTTTGGTATTTTTCAGGATGCTCTAAAATGGTCCCTGCGCCGCGAACGACACAGAGCAGCGGCTCTTCTACCGTCCGGATTTTGATGCTGGTCTGCTTGTTCAACAGCTTGTCCAAACCGCGCAGATACGCTCCTCCCCCACTCATGACAATACCTTGATCGACAATATCGGCAGCCAATTCCGGCGGTGTTAGCTCCAACGACTGCTTGGTGGCCTCCACAATCTGATTAACCGGCTCTGCCAGCGCATCGCGAATTTCTTCGGAAGTGACGGTTACTGTTTTGGGAATGCCGTCAATCAGGTCACGTCCTTTGACTTCGTACTTCAGCTCTTTTTCCAGAGGATAAGCCGAACCGATTTCAAATTTAATTTGCTCGGCGGTGCTGTCGCCAATGAGTAAGTTATACCTCTTCTTGATATGCTGGATAATAGCGGCATCCATTTCATCACCGGCCACCCGGATGGATGTATCGCAAACGATGCCGTCTAAGGCAATCACTGCAATTTCGGTTGTCCCGCCACCAATATCAATTATCATATTTCCGGACGGATCACTAACGGGCATGTTTGCGCCAATGGCAGCGGCAATCGGTTCGGGAATTAAGTAGACATCGCCCGCACCGGCCTGAGCGGCGGCTTGTCGAACAGCGCGACGCTCAACTTCTGTAATGCCGGACGGTACGCAGATAATAACGCGCGATTTGTAGCGGAAGAATTTGCGCTGGTTTAGAATCTGACGCAGAAACCAGTCTAACATGCGCTCTGTTACTGTGATGTCCGAAATAACGCCGTCTTTCATCGGGCGAATGGCCACAATTTCGGACGGGGTGCGCCCCAGCATCCGCTTGGCTTCTTTGCCGACGGCGATGATTTCATGCGATTCTCTATCCAGGGCGACGACCGATGGCTCGTTAAGGACAACGCCTTGCTCGGGAATATAAATCAGCGTATTGGCCGTACCCAAATCTACGGCGATATTGGTGGATAGATAGTTTATCAATTTTTTCCAGAACATAACTTCCTCAAGAAAATGCTTTTAGTCAGGCATCAATGTCCTTAAGTTAAGCACATGGCAGGCTGGCAGGCTGTCATGCTGAAAGCATCTTTTTCAAAATAGCACTATGCTTGATTTCGAAAAGGATTCTTTCAGGATGGCAATTTGGTAGGCTTTCCTTAACTTAATGACATTGCGTCAGGCATTCACAAACCGAATGCACTATATGCTGTAAAGCTTACTTTGTCAAGGTTTACGTGTAATTGTGCTGAAAAGGACACAACTTTTTTTACCAGTGTTCGGCTAATGGAAAAAGACACTTGCTGTACCGAGTTGCCCATGCTATATTAATAAATTCTTCTTTTTTCAGAGCTTGATTTGTATTTGTGTGTGCTACTCCTTATCCAAGCGATAAATTTCGGATTTGAAGCGCTGTCATTCCGGCAAATTAGCGCCGTTGTAGAATTTCAAGAAGATTCCTGCTGAATGATACTATGCCAAATTCGCCGCTTGGAACGGAGTAGCTATGCGGGCAAATTCCTCTTTCCCCCAAATTGATTTATGAATGAATTAGTCATGACTGAGAATGGACCGTTAAAAATTTTAGTTGCAGTCAAAGATGAGACCACGCAAGAAAAGCAGGAGTTTGCTTTAATTGAAGAGACGCTTCGGGGGATGGGTTACGATGTTTTTATGACCTCGAGCGGGTTTTCTGCGATTCAGGAAATGCGGGGTGGCTATCCATTGGTTATCGCCGATATTTACATGGGCGCAATGGGCGGCATTGGGGGTCTGGAGCTGCTGCAAACAGCGCTGTCGATTGACGAGGACGCTCAGGTTTTGATTGTAACGGATGAAGAGCACTTGCCGGAAACCATCGAGACACTGCGGCTTGGCGCGTATGATTATTTGCTTAGACCGATTAACGATACTTCGGAATTGCTGAATAAGGTCGAAAATGCCTGGGCGACCCGTAATCTGACAATCCAGAATAAGCGTTTAAATGAAGAATTACGCATCTCGAATGAGAAGCTTCGCAAATCCAATCAGGCGTTAGAAACTGCAAAAGCTGAAATTGAGTCCTGGAATCGTGAGTTGGAAGAGCGCGTTCGTCAGCGCACGCTTGAGCTGGAAAAGGCCAATGCCGAGTTACGTAAAATGGACAAGCTTAAGTCCGATTTTATTGCGAATGTCAGCCATGAATTTCGTACGCCGCTGACGGCTATTCGTGGCTTTACCGAACTTTTGTTGATGTACCCGGACGCCGATAAAGAGCAGATTAGTGAGTTCTCCCGACTGATTTACAAGGACACTGAGAAGCTCACCCGCTTTATCAACCAGGTTATCGAAGTGACCGAGCTGGAGAGCGCGGGTATTGACTGGAGAGTCGATCATGTTTACATGCCGGATGTTGTGAACGCCTGTGTTGACCAAACGCGCCCATTGGCCGATGAACTCCATGTTACCTTCATTGTTAAAATTGAGGAGCCGCAGCCGATTATTCGCGCCAAGAGCGATTGGTTGCAAAAAGCGGTGGTTCACTTACTGGATAATGCGATCAAGTTTAATAAAGAAAACGGGCAGGTAACCGTATACTTGCGGCGGATCAGTCGCAAGGATGGGCCGTGGCTGCGTTGCGAGATTGTGGATACCGGAATTGGCATTGCCCCGGAGGATTTTGAGATCATCTTTGAGCGCTTCCGTCAGGTGGGCGATATTTTGACCAGCAAGCCGCAAGGACTGGGACTTGGTTTGCCGGTAGCCCGCGAAATTATTATTAAACACGGCGGTGAAATTACCCTGAAGAGCACAGTAGGCCGGGGTAGCAATTTCTACTTTTACCTGCCGATTCCGCCCGAAACTGAAACCGGAGCCTAGGACTGTGGATGCCAGAGCGATTGGCGTGTTTGACTCCGGCATAGGCGGTTTAACGGTGATGGCCGAGATTTTGCGCGCCTTGCCGGACGAGAAAGTCATTTATTTTGGGGATACGGCGCGCCTGCCGTATGGCACCAAATCCCGCGATACCGTCCGTAAATTTGCCCGTCAAATTGTTCGTTTTCTCCAACACTTTCCTATTAAGATGATTGTTGTGGCCTGCAATACCGTGTCGGCGGAAGCTTTGCGCGTCTTGCAGGAAGAAAACGCATTGCCGATTATCGGTGTTGTCGAGCCTGGCGCAAAAGCCGGAGTCGCCGCTACTGCCTGCAAGCGCATCGGTGTTATCGGCACGACCGGAACTATAAAAAGCGGCGCGTACCAAAAGGCTATTTTGCGGCTGCGGCCGGAAATGGAAGTCTTTGCCCGGGATTGTCCGCTATTTGTGCCGTTGGTAGAAGAAGGCTGGACAAGCGATCCCATAACCGTCGAGGTGGCCAGGCGCTATCTGGCGGGTTTGGCCGATAAAGGCATCGACACTTTAATTTTGGGCTGTACCCATTACCCGTTGATAAAGCCTGTTCTGCAACATGTGATGGGTGATACGGTCCGGCTGGTGGATTCGGCCACGGAAACCGCGCATGAAATTGCGGCGACATTAGCGCACTCCGGTTTGCAAGCCGCAACAACGGCTCGTCCACCAACGCACCAATTTTTTGTCAGCGATTTTTCCGCCCATTTCAAACATATTGGAGAACGTTGCCTGGGGCAACCCTTGGGTGAGGTTTTGCAGATTGACCTCGATGAGTTTGAAACGATGCGGCTTCAGGGAAATTAAGGCTATTTCCATCCCAACATATTTACGACCTTGACGGAATGCGCCGGTTGCGTTATACTTATAAAAGGTTATTTTGCCTTTTATTTAGTTTTAGCGCGGGGTCTTTTTTTGCCCGCAAAGGATACTTATGCTATTTGGCCGTGATGAAATCATTGAAACAGTGCGAATGCTTGAGTTGGAGCATTTGGATATCCGCACAGTTACGATGGGCATAAACCTGTTGGATTGTGCCGATGAAGACATTAACCGGCTCTGCGACAAAGTATATGCCAAGTTGATTCAATCGGCCAAACATTTGGTGTCAACGGCGCGTCAAATCGAATTGGAATATGGCATCAAGATCGTCAACAAACGGATTGCGATCACGCCGATTTCGATGGTCGTCGAAGCTGCGAAGCACAAAGACTTTGTGCTGCTGGCGCGCACCGTGGATAAGGCTGTTGCTCATTTGGAAATTGATTTTTTAGGCGGCTTTTCAGCTTTGGTGGAAAAGGGCTTTACGGATAGCACCTATCAATTGATGCTGAGTTTGCCGGACATTTTGGCAGCTACCGAGCGCATTTGCGCCTCCATAAATGTAGGCACTTCCCAAATCGGTATCAATATGCACGCCGTGGCAAAAATGGGCGAAGTTATCTGCGCCATCGCCCAAAAGACGGCGGATCGTGACGGTCTTGGCTGTGCCAAGCTGGTCGTATTTGCAAATGCCGTGCCGAACAATCCTTTTATGGCCGGCGCTTTTCATGGGCCGGGACAGCCGGATCGTGTTATCAGCGTGGGTGTTAGCGGTCCGGGTGTTGTCAAGACGGCAGTCGAACGATTGCAAGGCGCAGATTTGGGCACGCTGGCCGAGACAATTAAGCGCACTGCTTTTAAAATTACCCGGCTGGGGGAATTAGTAGGCCGCACAATGGCCCATCGGCTGGGATTGCCCTTCGGCATTGTGGATTTATCCCTGGCGCCGACTCCGGCTATCGGCGATAGCGTATCCGACATCTTAGAGGCTATGGGTCTGGAACGAACCGGCGCCCCGGGGACGATTGCCGCGTTGGCGATGTTGACCGACGCGGTCAAAAAAGGCGGTGCGATGGCGACTTCTTACGTGGGCGGATTAAGCGGCGCATTTATTCCGGTCAGTGAGGATGCGGGAATGGTCGAGGCCGTGAAAGTCGGTGCACTGACACTGGAGAAGTTGGAAGCGATGACCGCGGTATGTTCCGTAGGATTAGATATGGTCGCCGTGCCAGGCTCTACGCCGCCGGAAACAATCTCCGGCATTATTGCCGATCAGGCGGCGATTGGGGTCATTAATCATAAAACGACGGCAGTGCGGATTATTCCGGTGCCGGGAAAAAATGTCGGTGATCACGTAGATTTTGGCGGATTACTGGGTTCCGGGCCGATCATGGCCGTTAATTTGTTTAGTCCTGCCAAATTTATTCAGCGTGGGGGAGAAATTCCGCCGCCGATTCATAGTATGCGTAATTAGTAACTTCTCAAAAAATGTTGGTAAATCAAACCTTGCGAAGGCTTTGGTGCACAACTTCATCATATTTGCAGAAAAGCCTTCGCAAGGTTACCAATAGTTATTGAGAAATTACCGTAATTAGCGATAGATTGTAAACATCGTTATTATTAACCCGGGTTGTGTATTTACCATCTCCCAACAAGGAGGTTAATGTTAATATGAGTCCTGCTTATCGACTGATCATTGGTCTGTTGCTCACGAGTCTTGTATCTTGCAACGAAGCGCCCAAAGAGCGAAAAATTTTCGTCTATACCTCTGTCCCGTCAGCGATTATGTCTGATGTGGAGGCTGCTTTTGAGAAGGACTATCCGGACATCAACATGAGCATTTATCGCAATGGCACCGAAGCGATTGCGAGCAAGATTGCGGCGGAGCGCGAAGCCGGCAATTTGAGCGCGGATGTGCTGTGGGTAGCCGACCCGTCCTATTTTATTCAACTTAAAGCTGAGAATATGCTTTTTGCGTTTCAGTCGAAAGAAAAAGAAGCGATTTCACCCTTCTTACGCGATCCTGACGACTGTTTTTATGCCGCCCGAATTATTACCACAGGCATCGCGTATAACACAAACATGGTTACCCGCGATGAAGTGCCGAAATATTGGAATGATTTATGGAATGAGAACCTGAAAGGCAAAGTGATTATTGCGAATCCATTATATTCCGGCATGGCTGTTCTGACAGTGGGGACTTTGGCCCACAAGTACAATTGGGACTACTTTACATCTATGCGGAATAATGGCGCAACCGTAGTTCAATCCAACAATACTGTGGCTAAGAAAATTGCGATGGGCGAGTTTCCGATTGGCATTACGATTGATTACATAGTGACGATGATGCGCGAAAGCGGCAGTCCCATTGATTTAGTTTATCCGGAAGATGGCGTCATCACCATTCCAAGCCCAATCGGTATTCTTAAGACATCCAAAAATGCCGAAGATTCCAAAATTTTTGTCGATTATATTTTATCCAAAAAAGGGCAGGAAATGCTGGTCAAAAGCGGCGCATTCACATCCGTAAGGTCCGATGTGACCCCGCGCGAAGGCACGCCCGGCCGTGATGAAATTTTAGCCCGGGCCATTCCAACCGATTGGAGCACCGACAGGGGACAATTAGACGATGTAAAAAAACGTTTTTCAGCCATCATGCTTTATTGGGAGGATGAATGAGCGCAATCCTTATTCAAGAATTACGCAACGAAATTGAACTGCGCCGGCCAAAAAAATCGCTGCTATTGCGCTATCTTAATGTAGAGACCCCGCCAACCCCGAGCCGAACCGATAATGTGCCCGAACGGGACGAGAAACCATGACAAACGAAGATTTCCGCGCGGGTTACGCCGCCATTTTGGGTCGGCCAAATGTTGGCAAATCAACATTATTAAATGCGCTGCTTGGCCAAAAAATATCGATTACATCTCCAAAGCCGCAGACGACACGACATCGCTTTGCCGGCATTTTGTCAACGGAACGCTTTCAGGCTGTTTTGCTGGATACTCCGGGGCTGTTAAATCCAAAATACGAACTGCATCAGTATATGCTGAATGTGGCGTTGCAAAGTTTGGAGTCGGCGGATATTATTATTTATCTCGTGGAAAGCCACGATAAGCCCGAAAACTTGCTGACAAAACTGCCGCCAAAAGCGCAGTCGATCTTTGCGCAAAAGTTTAAAACGCCACGGATTTTAGCCATCAACAAATTGGATTTGATCCATAAACCAAGTTTGCTTCCGCTTATCGAATCCTATCATCAACTACAAATTTTTGCAGACATCATCCCGATCTCGGCTTTGCAAACGACCGGTCTGGATCGGTTACAAGAGGTTCTGTTTAAATATCTTCCGCACAATCCGCCCTTTTTTCCGGAAGATCAGCTCTCCACTGAATCCGAGCGCTTTATTGCCGGTGAAATGGTTCGTGAAAAAGTATTTTTAAACACACGGGACGAAGTGCCATACGCGTCTACCGTTTTGGTTGAAGCTTTTAAAGAACGGGATAACGGGTTCTATATTTACGCAGTAATCTACGTCCAAAAAAGCTCGCAAAAAGGGGTTATTATCGGCAAAGGAGGGTCTATGCTGCGCCAAATCGGTCAGGAAGCCCGGCAAGAGATCGAAACGTTTTTAGGTCGCCCTGTTTATCTGGACTTATGGGTCAAAGTCCGTCAGGATTGGAGCCGGCGGGCAACGGATTTAGGCTATTTCGGTTATCGGTAAAGCGCCGTGTTTTTGTGTCTTTGCGGCGAGAAACGAGTTTTTCAGATTAAAACATAACTCGGTAGACCGCAAATTTTTAACCACAAAGTTCGCAGAGCCTTACGCGGAGTCACACAATGGAAAAAAGAAAGCTAAGTACATTGTAAGTAGTCGGACAGAATTAATTTGGCATTTTGTAATCGTCATTGCGAGGAGCGTTTCTTGCGACGAAGCAATCCCGGCCTGTACTTCGAGACTGCTTCGCAAAAACGGCTCGCAGTGACGATTCGGTTGAAAATACCTGTTTATTTGTGTCTGACTACTTAATTTAAGTTTTTTTCAGGTCTCACGCAAAGTCGCGAAGGCGCAAAGTTAAAGATAAAGAAAGATAGGCTTTTCGTATTTCTTGGCGTCTTTGCGCCTTCGCGTGAGATATATAAACTTAAATTACAATGTACTAAGCGTAACTTTGCGCTAAACTTGGCGAACTTTGCGGTTAAAAATTCCCGCGGACAACGCAAATGTTAGGCTGTAATTTTATAATAAAACGGGGAGAATGAATATGAAAAACGCGGTGGTCATTGGGGCGCAATGGGGCGACGAGGGTAAAGCAAAAATCGTCGACATCCTGAGCGAAAAAGCAGACGTAGTCGTCCGATATCAAGGAGGCGCAAATGCCGGTCATACGGTTGTCAAAGAAGACCGAAAATTTATTTTTCATCTGGTGCCGACCGGAATGCTTCATCCGGGCAAAATGTGCGTGATTGGTAATGGCGCCGTCATTGATATTGAAGCGCTATTGCGGGAGATTGGTGAATTAGAGCAAAATGGCCTGGAAGTTCGTTCCCGGTTGCTGATTTCGGGCACAGCGCATGTGGTTTTGCCTTTTCATAAAGTAATGGATTCGGTTATGGAAGATGATTTGGGTGAAGGCAAACGGGGGACTACTAAACGCGGCATCGGGCCGGCTTATGCGGATAAAATTAGTCGAATTGGCGTCCGGATCGCAGAACTTTTTGATGTGGATGTTTTACGGGATCGCTTAAAGGAAAGTTTGCGCTATAAAAATACGTTGCTACAGCACCTTTTTCATCAAGAGCCTATCAGGATCGACGACGTGCTTGCGTATTGTCAAAACATGGCGGAGCAGATAAAGGGCATGGTAACCAACACTACCCAATACCTGCATCAGGCGATTGGTCAGGACAAGCGGGTGCTGTTTGAAGGCGCACAAGGCACGCTGCTTGACGTGGATTTCGGGACATATCCGTATTTAACTTCTTCAAATCCGTGCATTGGCGGCGTTTTTTCAGGCACAGGCATTAATCCTTGGCAAATTCAGGATATAATCGGCGTTGTTAAAGCCTATCAAACGCGAGTTGGAACCGGACCCTTTCCTACCGAGTTGACGGACACTGTTGGCAATCGGCTGCGTGAGGTTGGCGGGGAATATGGAGCGACAACCGGTCGGCCGCGCCGGTGCGGCTGGCTTGACCTGGTTGCGCTTAAATATGCAGTGCAGGTCAACGGATTTAATCAAATTGCCTTGACTAAAATGGACATCCTGGATAAGTTTGACCGCATTTATGTCTGCACACATTACCGTTATCGGGGCGAGAGCATTGATTTTTTTCCCCAATTGACTAGCGAACTGGTGCAATGTGAACCGGTTTATGAAGAACATACCGGTTGGGATAAGCCGATGAGTTCTTTAACCGAATATGCAGATTTGCCCGAAAAAGCGCGCGCTTTTATTGCCAGAATTGAGGAAGCGGTTCAAATTCGGGTAACAATGATCTCAACCGGCGCCCGGCGGAGTGAAATTATTTGGCGATAGTATCCCGCCAATTTTTGAGCGTTTAACCGCGGAAAATCGCTATTTTTGCGCTATCCATCTTCTATTCCGGAGAACTGCGCGTACGGAAAGACAAATTTTATGTTGACAAAAAAGTAGTGCGCCGTTATATTTTCAGACCTTAGTATATTGGTCGAACTTTACCGATAAGTTGCAAAAGGGTTGTGTTACCCAATAGAGTTCAGATTCAATGACACTAAGTTAACGGAGTTTGAGATGCGCTTGGAAAGATTTTCGGATAAATATTAAACTCCGCTGCAAAATCGAAAGCATGTTTGCTTTCGATTTCTAAATGCATTATGATTAAACGTGAAGTGGGGGCCGCTAGCTCAGTTGGCAGAGCAACTGCCTTTTAAGCAGTGGGTCACTGGTTCGAATCCAGTGCGGCTCACCATTCTTTTCAAAACAAGTCCGTAGGAAATCGCTATGTTAGATGCAAAAGTTTTAAAATCGATAGAGCTTTTTAGCAACCTGAGTGAGTCAGACTTAATCGCTCTTGTTCCGCTTTTTGACGAGATTACGTTAGAAGCGGGCGATGTTATCTTTAACGAAGGCGACGCAGGCGATACCTTGTGTATCTTGACCAAAGGCGAAGTCAGCGTAAGCCGTAAGATCGGCGAAGATGAGGACCTTGTTTTGGCCAAATTTGGCAAGAACTCTTTTTTTGGTGAAATATCTTTGATTGACGAGAAGCCGCGGTCGGCGACGGTTAAAGCGCTGACAGCGGGTTCCTACTATAAAATGAATCGAAACGTTTTTACAAGCTTGATGAATTCAAATCCGGAGATGGCCTCAAAGGTTTTGTTTTCGATGGCTATCGTTTTTTGCAATCGGTTACGTAAAACGGGTGAGCAATTGCGAACCTATTCGTTGATAAACAAGGCAATGGTTGAGAACGAACATTTTCGAAAATTGTATATCGCCAGTCATACATAGATTTGGGTCCCCATCGTCTAGAGGCCTAGGACACCGCCCTTTCACGGCGGCAGCAGGGGTTCGAATCCCCTTGGGGACGCCAACAATCATTGAACATGGATTAACAGGATATACTTTCACAAGGCATAATTTTTTCATTTTACCACGGAGACACCGAGCACACGGAGAAGGCATAAGGAAAAGATTTTTCTCCGTGATCCCCGTAGTGAAATCTTATGCCCGTTGAGAGCATAGAGCATTTGCGTGGTTGGTCTATCATAAGGACACAGAAGCTTTTTATCCTGCCCATCCTGTCCATCCATGTATGAATAATGCAAGTCGGCGTTTTTGGCCAAATAGGAAAAATCTTGACAAGGTACAGGTGGGTTTGTATAATTGTGGCGTTTTTTACCTAAAAATTGGTTTTCAGAGTTCGCTTCACAGCGTAAAACCGGTATGGTTTTACGCTGTGGTTTATCTATTTTATAAAGGTGAAAGACATAGTGCTGAAATATAGCGTTTTATAATCGTGTTCAGGAAGGTATTCAAAGTTGTGAGAGGAGGTGTTGGTGCACAATTTGATTCTTCGAACCGTATGTGAAAGGGATTTTCAATCTTTAAACGTGACGGTAGTGAGGAAAGCGTTTTCAATCTCAACTTCATTTTTAATTTTAGAAGGAGGTTACAGCCGTGTTATTAAACGAAAGTAAATTCTCTCGGAAGAGCAAGATCGTATTGCTGTTATCCGTGATGGCGGTCTTAGCGCTAACCACGATGGTGGTTTGGGCGACCGTTCCGGATTTCGACAATGACGGTTTGCTTGATAACGAGGAAATCCTTTACGGGACCTTTGGCTATGGTCTCGCAAATAACGATTCATTGAAGTCGGAGGGAATGCCGGCCGTCGTAGTTAGCGGAAAGGCGTATTCTGCCGTTAACAAAAGTCTCGATGCCCATTGGCTCGACGATTGGATGGATACCGATAATGATGGTATTCCGGACCCGTATGATACCGATGTTGATGGAGACTTGGTTTCCGATTTTGACGAAGTCAATCTGCGTAGCCAGGTCTTGATGACGGATTTGCTGCCGAACGAATACAGTAAGAATTGGGATCAATTGCAATATACAGATCCCGGTATTGACGGGCGTATTAACCCGTATTTTCAAACAGACCCCACCAGCTTTGATTCCGATGGTGACGGGCGTATTGAAGGGTTGACCGTCGGTGTTGGTTCATCATTGAACCACCCCGGTTTGCAGGCTTGGTTTGATCAAATGTATAATTATAGTAGTGGCTGCGATTTAAGCCGCAATTTTGGTCGTGATACTCTTGCTAGCAATAGTCAACAACAACGCCCGCGTCTGTACGTGGGTGAAGCGCTAAACTGGGATTCCGATAATGACGGTCTGGTGGATGCGCAGGATATTGACTCGGATAATGACGGTATTCCCGATACTTATATTGATGTTAATAAAGACGGCGATTATGATCGTGGTGTCGATGTGCCCGGTGAAGACATTCCCAATATTGATGTAGACGATGATGATTGCGACGAAATTGATTTAGGGGAATGCTATGGATGCGCTACGGGTTCTGATACTAAATCCGCTGGTGTAAATATGAGCGATACGGATTATGAAGAAGATTTAAAGACCTCGATTTGTGACGATCCCCGTACAACAACTCATGAAATTTGCAATGACGGCGAAGGTTGGGAGTTTAGTGATGGCGTCTGGGACGTGGACGGTATGGACAATGCTTTTGCCAATGCCTCCGGTACGGCCTGGGATGACGTTTTCGATAATGAAACCAACTCGCTGAATGCGGATAGTGACTTTGACGGCTTGGGCGACAAATGGGAAATTGCCTGGTCCACCAATCCGAACGATGCCGATACGGACGATGACGGTTTGGTTGACGGTTGGGTTAACTGGAATGCCTTGATTGAAACGTATGAAAATCACGGTATTTTGGTTTTCAATAAGGATGAGTTGCCCGGCGAATATATTCTTGGTACGGATCCATTAAATCGTGATACCGACGGTGATGGTTTGTCTGACGGTGTTGAAGTCGGTTTGACCGGCGGCCAAATGGGCGCTTTTACGATTGGCGGTATGCCAGGCGATAACGGTGTGCCCGTCAATGCCACCACGTATTATCCGGCTGGGCGTCAGCTTTTTTATCCGCGTCAGGGCAGCACGATTAAGCACCACGGTGCAGGTACTAATGGCGAGATGCAGAGCGCGACTTTTACGATTGCGATCCAGGCGACAGATTCAGTTGGGGTAAATCGAACGCGTGATCTTTATATCTACGATCAATGTGCCAACACCACTACCGATCCGCTGAATAAAGACTCCGATTATGACGGTCTGCCGGACGGCTGGATTAACGGTTGGGGCAACTATTTTTGGCGTGATGACTATTATCACACCAACGCCGTTCCGAATGACGTTGATATTGACTTAGGCGAAGGTGAAGACATTAATGCCAACGGTTGTTGGGAAGGTCCCGGGAATCGCGCCAGTAATGGCGTTCGCCCGGATAAAAACGATGCCGCCTGGTTGGGCAATGGTTTTACGGCTGCCGGTGGTGTGGGTCTGACTTTCTATGAAGCCTACTCGGCGCGTAGCGATAACAAAGACGGTAGCGCCGATAGTGGCGATGCACTCGATGTAACCGACTTCACCATGGATCAAAATGACGAATGGAGTGAGCTGGACCCGGATAAAGGCTTTCTTACGGCTGCCGGTGTGCCGGTATACGAAACAAGCGCCTATCTAATGGATAGCGATTTTGACGGTTTGACCGACGGCGAAGAAATCATGACCGACCGCTGGTTGGGGAATGATGATTACGACGGCGATATTAATCCGGATCGCAATCGCCTTAATAGCGATACGGAGGGTAATGTCCGTATTGCTCACCTCGATTGGGATAGCGAGTTTCGTGTTGAAGACATGGCCTGGCAACCGGCCAGTGGTGACTGCGACAAGATTAATGACAACGAATGCGGTAACCATGATGTGGAATATAACTGGAGCTACTCGGTCAAGAGCGGTCGGCCCGGCGCTGGTGGCGGACCTCTCACTGTTGATGGCATTGTGAACCCTAAGCTGTTTAAGAGTTCGATGCGTGACCGCACCGACCCGGTTAAGTGGGATTCTGACGAAGACGGTATGGGTGACGGACGCGAAGTGAAGCGCGCCGATCCGGTAAAGTGTTCGTTTAATAATTCGGTGGTCTATGGTTATACCACCAGCCCGTTGTTTAAGAATAGTGACGGTTTACCGACCGGTAACTATGACAACGAATTCGAAGGTGTCCGCGCTGAATGGGAAACCGACGAAGACAATCAAGGCTTTTTGAATGGTGGACGGAATGCATTAAAAGGTAATAGCATTGATTGGAAAGGCTCACAAGTCGGTGGTGAAAACGGTTATACCCGCACGTGGTTAGGCGCTCCCTATCTGTGGTGGGTGGCGGATTTACGCGACGAAAATTGGGATAATACCGATTGCATGGATGCCACAACCGCCAATGGCGTGGGTGATTGCACGGATTATCCAATTGCGAGCATGGGCTTTTTCCGCAATGATTCCCTCCGTTATCGTACGGATGTGGACGGCGTGGACTATGGCACTGGCCCGGATGATATGAATGCGGTTGCCAGGAATGATATGATTGGCAACATTTTGGGTTTCTACGATTATCAATTTGATTCCGATAATCCACGCTGGTTCCAGTGGCGGCCGAACCATCCGTATGAGTCCCCGTTGCATGACGCTGACTTGGACGGTATGGTGGATGCTTTGGACCCGAATACGTTCTATAATGATGATGATCAGGACGGTTTGCCGAATTTGTTTGAGGATCCGGATGCCGATGGTATTGATCGCCCCTGCAAGATTGGCACGGTCGCCCAGCCGGGTGTACGGACCTTAACCAATGGCCAATGCGTGGATGCCGATTATATCTGGATGCCGGGCGAAACCTGGTGGGAAACCAGCAAGTGGGACGGCGATACCGACGATGACGGTTTGTGGGACGGCGATGAAGTCTTTCCGGATCGTATTGCGTTGGATGAAATCCCGAACTATAATTTGTATTTCTCCGATCCGCTGGATCGTGATAGCGATGATGACGGCGTCGTTGACGGCTACAACAATGGCGGCGCGCGTGTTTTTGACATTATCACCAATGAATATGTTTGTACTCAGGACTACGGCAAGTATAACCCGTGGGATCCACGCACGTTTAACGACGGCGCCTGGCCGGGTAACCGGAATGTGAAGAGCTGGGTTTGTCGCTGGCACTTCAATACCGGTCGCAATACGGATACCGGCGCGATCGTCGGGCCGGAGTACCCGGAATGGGATGGTCGTAACGAGCTAAAGGATTTTGACTTGTTACGGGCCAATTTCTACAATGAATTCCCTGATATTCCCGGTGAACTTGTCGCGACCATTGATTACTATTGGTCTGAGTGCAATTACCCGGTTTGGGATGCCGGCCAAATTCCGTTCCTGCCGAATAATAGCTTCTTTAAAGCCTATTATACCGCAACCGATCCGTTAAATCCGGATACCGACGGTGATCGTTATTCTGACGGTTGGATGCCGGCTGTGAACTACAATGCGTCGTATTCCATGAACGGTGTTTCTTTAAAGCAGCGTTTCCTGTTGAATCATGACAGCAACGAAAGCTGGTTCCTGAATAATGTGCAATACAATTCATACTATGCTTCCGATCTGTATCATGAAGGTCTGCCGCATTTCTATTATCCGAAGAGCTGGGGTTGGTATACCTGCGCGTCAGGTCAGACCCAGGTATCCGATGTTGCGCATCCGGACTGGTTTGTATGCGAGGATGCTGGCGGTCGGGTTTATCCACCGGTTCGTCCGGCTGATAACACATTGCCAACTTATATGTCCGGTAATAAAGAACTGATCGGCTCGCAATGGCTGTTAAGTACGGCGATGGCGCCAGGCATTCACAAAAATTTTGCTAAAGCAGGTGGCTCATATCCAGAAGTCTTGGATCCGGGCGATTTTGCGATTGTGGAGTTTGGCGGCGTAGCAAATACAAATTTCTGCGAGCGTTATTATCAACCGCCGGTTGATTGGGGCTTTTTCCGCGTGACCTACTACAAGTTAGAGCACGCGCATCAACAAATCTTTACTGACCGCTTCTATGAGTACATGCTGTATGACGAGCATGGTATTTCGCGCTTGGTTCGGCCGTGGGAAGACTTGTTTGATCCGGAAGGGCATGTTTTCCGTGATCCGCATCTTTTTGACGGTTCACCGAAGTATCACTTTAACGCCCGCTTTAATTCACCGTTGCCCCCTCCATTTACGGATGGTGTGCAGGACAACGATGCCGGTCAGGTTTTGGCCGGTTGGGGTCGTCCGGATGATTTAAGCACGGCGCCCAATGATCATGAAGGCACGGAATACAATAACGGTAATAACGATGCCTGGACGGATTTCCAGATTAATGCCCTGGATCGTGACTCGGACGACGATCATGTCTATGACTGGGCTGAACGTCGCGGCGAACCGTTCCCGGATGAGAGTGGTAATTTATTAACATTGCCGCGTCACCCATCCAACGCCGGTACGAATAATAGCGATTTTAATGTGCCGGGTGACAATGCTGCAGATGACTATATGGAGTACTTAGCCAATAATAGCCATACGATGCGGTCATGGGATGATGAGTCGGCCTTGCCGGTTTTGCGTGATGAAGACGCCGACGGCATTATGAATGCGATGGAATCCGCCGCCGGCACTCGTGTTGATGATGACGATACCGATGGCGATGGCTTGCACGATCTGCTCGAAATGCACGACTTTATCTGGCGCGCGCCGGGTGATCCGGGCAATCCGTACGGGATAGCCGGCAATCATAACATGGGTGATTTCACGGGTTTAGGCACGGACCCGACCGACATGGACGGTGATTCGGATAATGACGGCGTAAGTGATTTGATTGAGTGGGGCGGAGGTTTTAACGCTAACGCATTTTCGCGAGCAAATGACCCGAATTTTGGCAGCATTTGCGTAGATAATGGTAAGTTTGATTACTTTGGCAATCGCACCTGTGATTACGTCCCGCACGTTCATCCTTATTTGCACTATGCAATTACATTTACCGTGTCGAATCCATTAGTGCCGGATACCGACAATGACGGCTTGCAGGATAATGCAGAGTTTGCCACGAACACTGAGCCACGTAATGCGGACACTGACGGTGACGACTTGTTGGACGGCAACCTTTTTGCTTCAACTACCGACGCTTTCCCGGATCGTTTTGATGATACGGATGTGGACGGGATGTCGAACTGGCAAGAGCAGATGTGGTATACCGACCCCAACAATAAGGATACCGACTTTGACGGTTTGTGGGACGGTTTTGAATTGAATACCGATCGTACGCCCGATACTTTTATGGGCGGCGCGGTATCTTTCGATAATAGTTTAGGTGGCGTCGGGACGCGTTATAATCGCGGCCATCGCACCGAGCCGACTTTGTGGGACACGGATGGTGACGGTATTCCGGACGGCTGGACCAACAAGGATTGGTTGGGCTATGATATGAACTATTGGACCGGTGAAGACCGCAACAAAAACGGCTTTATTACCGGTGACAATGTAGGTCCGACCTCAACTTCATTCAGTGGTTATCGCATTTTGGAGCCGGGCGAAACCTGGACGGAAACCGATCCGCTGAGTCGTGACTCTGACGGTCAGTATGACTCTCACTCAAAAACGACGTATCTTGTCGATGAGTTTGGTTATAAGGACGGTTTAGTTGACGGTTACGAAGAGAATCCTAATCTGCGTGGGGCTGACGCCGCGACGGACATCAACGGTCTAAGTCAACCGTTTGAAAATTGGTTGCAGGAAACCAATCCGCTGTCGTTGGATTCCGATTGGGACTATTTGGTTGACAACATGGAAATCGGGCTTGGTACTTTCTCGCCCTATGTCAATATGATGTTTACGCGACGGGCTTTTGACTACGGTGACTGGTCTGCAAGCTATGATGACGGGCGCAACGGTACTGCGGCTGAGTGGGTAGTGGGCGGCAATGCCAACTATCTGTTCAACGATGCCGACCGCGACGATGACGGTATTCTGGATGGTCATGAGTATTACGAAGCGAAAGTTTCGTGGACTTTTGGCGAATTCAGGGGCAGCTTCCCGCTGGGCTTGACGCCGAAGATGACCCAGGGCAATTGCAATCTGGCGCCGGCCGAGTTCTACTCGGATCGCTTCTTGCCGATTGAAGCTGCAGACGATCCAAATATTGACGAGACTGTTCCGAACGAAGATTATCGCTTTGGTCACAGCTTCTTAGTCTTACCGCGCAATAGCGATTTTGGTGACATTGAGTTTGATGATTTCCATAATTCGTATAGCCGGTCCAATAAGGCATCGGCGATTCACCAAATTGAAGTCGGCACCAACCCGGTTGACTGGGATACCGATAAAGACGGTCTGTTTGACGGTCTGGAAATCGGTTTGGGCACGTCGCAGGGCAATGCCGTCGCATATACACAGATTGGTGACTATAATGTAGGGTTGGGTACGGGAGTTTACGGCTCCGGCACGGCAACTTTGCCGAACTGGACGGTTTTTGACCTGCATACCGCTACGCAAACCGATCCGTTGGATAGCGACACGGACAATGACTTCTTACCGGACGGCTGGGGCGATTGGGACGGCGACGCTGCCCAATATCCCGGCTGGCTCACGGACGATCTGGATGATGCATTGCCAACACATCCCACCAATGGTCGTTATGAGCACGCCGGTGAAGACGGTTATTATATCAAGCTGACCGGTATCAATCACATGGAGTACAGCGAGCCGATTGCCGACGATTATGACGGCTGGATTCGTGGTGATGCCGGTGGCGCCGGTACCGGCGCTGGTTTCTGGGATAGTGGTGAAATGTTCCAATCCACTGACCCGGCAGACGCCGATACCGATGATGATGGCTTGATGGATGGTTTTGAAGATTCGGACGCCGATCGTCACTTTGGCTTGGCCGATCAGCATAATGTGACCGGTTCCGCCAATGCCAACTATGGCGTGGCGTATCGGCCGCATCATGCCGATGAATATTCGATTGGTCACTACTATGAAACCAACCCGCTGATGCCTTCGACGGATCATGACGGTTTGGGCGATGGTATGGAAGCGGCCTATCGTTATTCCGGCTTTGATTACGATAACGTCGCCGGGAAGATGGCTGCCTGGACGAATAATGACTTCCAGCGATTGGACCGGGGCTTCTACGGTGCCTCCAAGCAATTTGGTATTTCCGGCCCGATGGGTGTATACGAGCACTGGAATTATGCAGTGATGGGCACGAGCAAGTTTGACGATTATAACGACGTCAACTTGTTGAATCTTGACTTGGAAGGTTATAATAGCCACTCTGGCCACTGGGATGCGGAAGACCCGCGTAATGGCAGCGAAGGTTATTGGTGGGACTATTCCGGGCCGGTCGCGGTGCGCCGCGATATGGACCCGTATGTTTCCGATAATGGCGATGATAACGCTTATGGTAGCGGTGAGAACGACAAGACTCCGGATGCCGACGGTTACGATTATGATACCGTTAATAAGATCGGTGTGAAGCAGGCAGGTTGGCTTGACGATGCCAACGGCCCGTATCCATGCGATACAGGCGAGGACTGCGTCAGCCAGTTGTTGCACTATAAAGGCTCATATCACCGCAAGTGGGTGGAAGACGCCGACTGGTCGAACTACACCTTCTCGTTGATTGATGACTCCGATGAAGACGGCTTGTTTGACGGTGGTTATTTGGTCCACAGCGGTCTGCATACGGCCAACAACTCTTTGGGTGAAGACTTTAAGCCGATTTGGGGCAAGTCGGATGTTTTTGGCGATGCCTTATACGGCGATGGTTCACGCAGCCTTGTGCGCAAGCCGTGGAGCCAATATCCGTATAAAGTCAAATACTGGATTAGCCCGAAGGATTCCGATCCGACCAACAACCCGTACAATCAGATGTCAGGCTGGGCCGGTTTAGGTGGTTCAACCGGCGCTGAAACAGACCCGACGACTTGCTATGCTTATGCCACGTCGCCGCGTGTTTGGTTTGGTATCGGTTTTGACGGATGGTCAAGAAGACAGAATAATGTTTTCAATCCATTCGGTATTGTAGGCGCTAATACGACCGATGCCGATTTGATTCAGCGCTCTGCCCCAACGATCACGTATCCGGATGCGGATCACCGTCACATTCGTTTCAATCCGCGCGCCGCTCGCGTGGGTTATGATACGGATGGCGGCGATAATGGCAGTTCCTATTTCAACAACTTGACCTGGGATGCTTTCTTATCCCGTAAGTCGGATGATATCGGAGGGACTAATCCGGGTCGCACTGGAACGTCTCAGGCGGATAACGACTTCTTGGGCAATAGCCTGAGTGGGACCACATGGAACGTGCCTTCAACTGGGTATGTTTCTGAACTGGCTGGCGACACGTGGACGACGGTCGATTACTTTGCCTTCTATATTGACAGCCGCGATTTAGAAACGGTTGATGAGTATAAAGGCAAAAGCATGGCTTCTGCTGATCGGATTGATATTGCGCGTCCGATGCAGACCTTGTGGACTAATGACGGCACGGAAATCAATGCGAATTCCGATCCGACCAATCCATGGGGCACAACCAGCCGTCAATGGGCTGACCAGGACATTGATATTGTTGACTTCACCAGCCGTCGTGACAATCGCCATAACATCAATTATCAAAACGGTGTGATGGAAGATTCCGACATGTTTACCGCCGGTTCGACGAATATCAACGAGACCGAAGATCGTTGGTTGCTGGACGTTGGTGACGATCATGTTTTCAACCACTTTAACAATCTGCGTCCGGAGCGGATGAGCGAAATGATTCTGGACGACGATAACAACATCAATTACACCCCGACGATTTACTGGAACATCGAAGGTGAATATGATGTGACGTTGCCGGAGCCGGATGGCAGTGTGCAAAATGGCCGGACGCTGTTCCCGGGTGACATTTCCGAACTGGGCAAGTACCGGACCTATTACACGGATTGGAATTCCGATCCGAATGGTAATAACGTTCTGTATGGTCAGGGTGACTATTCGTACCTGAGCCGTGGCTCGGTCTACACACCGTTCCTGGATACTTATGGCAACCCGTTGAACTTCTATCCGTGGTATCAGTTTGGTTTCTACAACGACGGTTTTACCTCCAGCTATGTGCCGGGTCCGGCTGATGTGCGTTATCAGGCGACCGGTTTGCGCTGGATTACCCCGTTACCGGGTACCCAAGCTGACTACGGCCCGTACATGTTAAGCAAAGTCGGCATTAATTGCGCCGATGCCGGTGTTGATGAGGTTGATTTTAACAACATTCGTATTGGTCGTCCGACGCTGGATGTAGGTGGCGTGGCCAAGGTTGTCGAATGTGGTGATGATGAAACCAGCAACACCCTGAACGATTACCTGACCGTTTACCCGAATGATATTATGCAGCCGGGTGAAAAAGTGAATGCCATTGCCGGCGGTGTTGATTGCGTGACTTCTGATGCGACCACGCCGGATGCCATTCGTCTTTACAAGGATAATTTTGTTCAGGCTGGCCCGTTCCCGCCGAATAAGCCCACCAGCGCTGATGATGCACGCGATTGGCACGGTGGCGCCTATACCGGTGAATTCTATGCCATTGAGGCGGACGGTTTTGCTTATGACAACTATGCCTTAACTTTCCATGTTAAGGAATTTTTACCGGATTTGGATATCGACAACGATGATGAAGGCAACATGAGCAACAACATCATGCGTTTTGATTTCCAGAACGAAAACAATCAGGAGTCGGATCTCAATCGGTCCTACGTCCATGAAATTGTTATTGGTGTGCCGAATAGCGAAGATATGAATGTTGATTTCGACAGCTATGACGGTCCGGCCACCGTGGGCGTGTATGATGTATCCGTGTTTGATCCGGATAGCGCTTATGCCATTTACAGCCGGCCGCAATATAGCGGTACGCCGTGGAATGCGGATGCGCTGGTTTATAGCAACGCCTGGTTCCCGATCAACGAAACCGTTTCGACGACCAAAGCAAAGATCCGCTTGTATAACTATGATTACTTACGCGCTATGACGGATACGCTGTGGAACACGGTGCCGTACATCAACGCGTGGGTATTGGGTCAAATGGACATCCGTCCGGGCGATGGTCGCTCACGGATTTATGTGGTGAAACTGGACTCCTTGGAAGTACGGAATGCGCCGAAAGGCTTGTACATGCCTTTCAACATGCACTCACCGTTTGGTGATGCCGGCAGTGTTTATTGTGAGGAGTTTGAGTTCTCCAGATATCACGAGCCGACCGGAAATGTTTACATTGTGGCCAAGGGCGACGATGAGTCCGGCCCGATGATGTTCAACCCGTATGAGCCGATCACCGAGCTTTGCATTGACTGGTTCCGTTTGGAAGTCAATATTGGCTGGCCGGTGTATGAAGTCGAGTACGGCCCGGTTATGGTCACCAACTTGTCCAGTTCCAGTGCGACGGTTAGCTGGACGGCCGCAGCGCTTGAATTTATTGATAACACGGACAAGGATGTGTGCACGTTTGGTCGCGTTGATTACGGTACAAATGGTCAGTTAGTAACGACTAAGGATGATGATCGCGGTGTGACTTACTGTGGTTATACGCATCAGGTCACATTGACCAATCTTGCGCCGAATACGACGTACACTTTCCAGGCGGTTTCCGGTTGGAATGCGGAAAACAACGATGGTCAATTCCACACCTTTACCACCTTGCCGGAACGCGATCCGGGCAATCAGCCGCCAAACGTCATGAACCCAACGTGGGTAGTCGGCTGTATTGAAGATAAAACCGGCGTGCCGGTTAAGAATCAGGACGTTTTGGTTTACATCTTTACCCCCAGCGAGTACGCGGTTTACAAAGATCGTTTGGGTAATGACGTAACGAATCCGTATGATATCTCTACGCATACCGATAGCAACGGGCTTTTCATTCTGGATATTGCCAATCGTGGCTTTGGCATGCTGGACGGCACGCTGGAAGACGACTACGTGATTGTTTACGTAGACGGCGGTCTGCGTGGTGTCGGCATGACGATGGTCAAGTACGCAGATATCATGAATTCCGGCGCAAATCCGTATGATATTTCGCAGGGTGTTTCGAACAACTGCATTGCCTTAAACGGCCGCGCAGTTGAACTGACCTCACACTCCGGTTTTAGCATGTGGACGCCGCCTGGTCAAAGCTTTGATCAGAAAATGACGGCAAACTTTTTCTTACCATATGATCCTACGGGCGCACAAGCGACCGGTGGTTTTGGAGCCATGGAGCCGCAATTGGATGGCGGAATTCCGGCCTCGAACATCTTCTATTGGTTAGAAAAGGGTTCGAGCTTTAGCTGGCACAACCACTCCGGTGGTGTTGGCGAGTCATTTGCAATTGACCCGGGTGTTGGATACATGTACTACAATGGCACGGGCGCTTCAGCCATTCTGCCGTTCACGGGTATTCAGGACTTTACAACGGGCCCGACAGCGTCGTTGATCAGTGGTTATAATGCCGTTGGTTTCCCGACTTTTGTCAATGCCTCGGCGTATGACTTGATTACGAATGGCGAGTGCGCTATCAGCAGTGTCCGCCAAATCTTGAAGTTTGACAAGGGTCTGCAAGCCTGGCGTTCGGCCTTCTACTATGCGCCGATTAGCGCCCCGTTAGGTCCGGACTTCACGATTAACAATGAAGAAGGATATGTTGTTGTTGCCGGTGGCTCGAGCTCTACGCCACGCGATTGCATGCCGTCTTCGGGTCTGATTGCCGGCTCGAACGACGAAAGCAGCGCTACCCGTCCGGATCGTGAAACACTGACGATGGGTGAGGCCATGTCCGAAGTCTATGTAACCGATGTTACCAGCGCTTCGGCTGCCTTGACTTGGTTCACGGATGGTATTGGCACTACGGTTGTTCGTTATGGTACCACGACGGACATGAAGCAACAAGCTGTTGTGCAAGACCTCAACAACATTCACCATGTCGTATTGAGCGGTTTGGAAGCAAATGCCACTTACTATTATCAAGCGATTAGCAATGGTAAGTTAGCGGAAGTCCAGACCTTTACGACAACACGGCATGGTTACGGTTTACCGCAGTTGGTTCACGGTATGATCGAAACCGAAGGCAAGGTCATGCCGAACGCATTGATCATTGCGCAAGTCGAGCACGGCGGTTTCATTTCGCAGCCGATCTCGGCGGTTTCGGATCAGAATGGTCATTACCTGCTTAATCTGGGTAACCTGAAGACCAATGCCGGCTACGCGATGAATTACAGTGAGAATGACAACATTGTGATTCGCGCTCGTGGCGGTTTTGGCTATGCGGTTGCCGAGCAGGTTGTCCAGATTGAGAAGACAACTGCACAAGACTTGAATGCCATTTCGCTGATGAAGGATAATGGGTCAGGCGCGGCAAGCTCGCCGATTATTACGACTTACGGCTTGCGGCAGAACTATCCGAATCCGTTCAATCCGTCAACAGCCATTCGGTATCAGATTCCAAAAACCGGTCGGGTTTCCGTGCGAATTTACAACTCGGCTGGTCAGTTGGTTAAGACCCTTGTGGATGCGACACAACAACCGAACCATTATGAAGTCGTCTGGGACGGCAAGAATGATAATGGCGAGGCCGTTGTTAGCGGCGTCTATTTCTATCGCTTAGAGAGCGGTGACTTTGGCCAGACCAATAAAATGGTTATGCTGAAGTAAGAACGCGACGTGTTTTTAGTAAAAAGTGCAGTGGTCGGCTTGAAAAAGCCGGCCACTGCATCATTTTCTACACAGACTTAAATTAAAATTGGCACAATATTTGCTAAACAGAATAAATCATGGAAGCATTAGCAGGGTGTTTTGTAACAATGTTTGTTCACGGTATAAGTTCATTCACAGTATTTTGCTAACTTTTAATGGGGACTGTTTCATTCATCTTTTAAGGAGGTTTAACTGATGCGCTTAACAACAAAGTTAGCACTTGCAACGATCATGGCCTTTCTATGGGCCTCGCAGGCTTTTGCCGGCGCAGTCGATCAAGTGTGGATTGTCAACGAGCAGGATACAAAAATTGGCGTGGCCTGGACGGCAACGGAGTTCTATGCGCCAACGGTAGAGTTCCAAGAAGTTGGCGGGTCTCACAGCGGTAGTGTTTCATCGGATATGCCCGATGTCAGTTTGCCGTCTGTTTATTTAGTAACCGTTCCAAGTCTCAAATCTAAGACACACTATCAATTCTATATCCGTGTAAACGGTCAGAGAGTTAGTGGTCCATGGGACGGATGGACGACAGAAAATGCAATGGGGCCGTATGCGCCGCATACGATGTCCGGTTTTGTGAAAGAAGAGGTTACGCCCGGCGGAACGGTGCTTCAACCTGTGCAGCGTGTTTTAGTGGTTTTGAAAGCCAGGCGTAATGGGGAGGAGTCCCATGATTTGGCAGTTTTGACCAATTCTTTGGGCGGCTATTCCTTTGAAGGCATGCTGTTAAAGGACCAGCCCAATAATCAGGATGATATGCCACCGGTTGCTTTTTACGACAAGAACGGTGATCGCTTGCCGGATGAAGGCACGTACACCTATCATGTAAAGGCGTGCGGGACGCATAAGGGCAACGGCGAACTTTTGGATTATGTGCATACGTTAGGCACATTTACTTTCCCGAATATTATTGCCCAGGGTGACTTTACGCCGCCTGGAAACATTTCTAATTTGTCGGCATGTCCTGCGGTCATCGGTCAAAATATGATTAGCTTACACTGGACGAATCCGGCAGATGACCCGGCCGACCCGGATTATCAGGGTCCTGTTATTTTGCGCAAAATGGGTGCGCCAATGCGGATGGTATATACGGTTTCCGATCTAAAGGGAACAGGTCGTCTTACCATTGACGAGCAATACAAAATTACGCGCAGGGAAAAGCTGACCGTAGGTCAGATGTTTGGCGACTCGATTCGTGTTGTGGCCGTGCCGGGCACGGGCGGTTTAACCAAAACCGACACGCATTTTGACGACACCACGGTTACGGCCGGCACGATCTATTGGTATGTCGGCGTCTCGATAGACGAGATACCCAATTATGCGGATCCGACAACGCCTCAGGCGCAGTTACTGGATGTGACGGAAGAGATGATGGCCAACCCGTGGCCGGATTTGGATATTGCCAATGACGGCACGAACGGCGGTTTGTTGGAAGGCAATACGATGCATCTGAAGGCCCGCATTAAAAAGGGTGAGAAAGTGACGGTGACCGGTGATTTTGTCTTTGTAAACCCGTATATCTCTCACCCCTACAACGTAGACGGTGGTGATGGCCCTGGAAATGAACACTTGATGAAGTTGCGTCGGGTGTACGGCACATTGAGCCGATACACCGGCCAAAAAGTTGAAGCAATGACCTCTTTTACGGGTATGAACGATACCGGCTATGAATGGGTTAGCAACAAATTTATGAACGGTTTCGTCAATATTGAAATTCCGGATACAACGGTTGGCGGTACTTATGAGGGTTGGGTTAAGTTGCAAGCCGTTGGTAAATATTCTGAATGCGCGGGTGTTACTACCGCGGACTCATTTATGGTTGTATTAGAAATCACTGAGGCTGAACAAAAAATTGATGTTTTGCCGAATACGCCTCCGGGTTTAGCTGTTGTGACCACGGATGATGCCGCATCAAACACCTTTGATTCCGCTTCAGGCCGTTTCACGGTGCATAATAATGGCCGCTCCGATTTAACCGATATTCTTATCACTCGTGAAAATTTCCCGACGTCATGGATTTTTACTTTTAATCCGACCTTAATTCCGTCGTTGCTGTTTAATATGCAAACAACGGTAGACTTTCATATTGCCGTCCCGGATAATTTTAAAGCCGGCAGCTATACAGGTCAGGTGCGGGCCTCCGGTTCAAGCGGTACGCCGACCGATGCGACGAATCTAAAGGTTACTATTCCGGCGGAACCGGCTTTCACTATTGCGCCGACTTTGGCGGAATTCACCGCGGATGCCGGTAATTTGACCGGTGATTACGGTGATAATATTGTCGTGACCAATATCGGCAATATCAAGTTGAAGGATATTACCTTTACCAATCGCACCTTAAAGCGCACGGTAGGGAATGCAGAAATTACAGTGGATATTGCAACAATTGCGAGCCTGGACTACAATGCAAATCCATTAACACACCGTGTTTCGTTTAAGCCGACGGCAACAACCATTGGCGGTGATTATTGGGGTGTTGTGAAAGCCAATGCTGTAAGTGACGGCGATCCTGCAGTACCGTTAGAAGTCGTTTTTGATGTACATGTCAAGGTAATTAATGCCAACGAAGTCAACGGCATTCTTATTGATGAAGCATGTGCGGCCAATGATCTGACGGCCAACGGCGATCCGGGTGAGACTGTTGAGTTCGCTTTTTGCGTTAAGAATTTGAGTAATACCGATTTGAATGGTATTGACTTTTCGGCTGTATTTTCAGACGCACAGGCAGGCTTCCGGGCCGCGTTTACACCAAGCCAATTGGACATTCCGTGGAAAGAAAGCCGGACGGTTAATGCTTTTGTGACCATCCCTGACGGTCAATCTATGGGTACTTATACCGGTAGTTTTTGCGCAACGGATGATGATGGCGCACCCAAGGATTGTGCGACATTTACCTTAAATGTGAATGCCCATTGCGATTGGATGTTGTTGAATCACCCGACATCCACAATATCCGTCAGACCGGGTCAGACACAACCCACAACGTTTGAGATTCATAACACCGGCAATGCGCCGATTACGGGTTTTGATGTGGAAGATGTCCATTTGACGGACGATGACGGCAATCTTTTGACGGGCAATGTTCAATCCTTTACAGCGACGATTGTCGAAGGTAATTTTATTACGGTAACGATTGAGCTGGATGTGGATGCTGAGCAAATTGCCGGCATTTATACAGGCGAAGTGGTTGTTTCCCAAGGAAATTGTGGCGGCGTAAACGGCTCGGTGGGTGAGCTCAGCTTCCCGATTACGGTTGAAGTGTTGCCAATCGGTGGTTGGACAATCACCTTGAAGGACAATAAAGATGTCGTGATGTTTTTGGATATGGCTCCGGGCGCTATTCCGCAGGTCATGAAGGACCATGTGGTGATCACGAATACAAGCAACTGCGCGATAACGGATATTTCAGCCGATCCGATTTTGCTGACGTTGGGCAATTGTGCTACGGTTTTAACGGCCAGCGTCGATATTGATGTCGCTGAGATCCCGGCGTTTAGCTCTATGACGTTTGACGCAATGATCGATAGCATTCCGCTTGGCGCTTGTGCCGGCACATATCGTGCCTCTGAAAACTTCTCCTTTACGGCGCAAGGCTGTATGCCATTAACTTATAGCGCTTTAGGCGCGCAGGTGACAATTACCAAGACTTGCAATATTACGATTCCGACGGCTAAGTTGAGCTTTTCTCTGAATCATAACAGCTCCGATTTGGAGACTTTTACGGTTCGCAATAACAGCAATCAGCCGGTTGTTGTGAACATTCCCCCGGTAACGGGTTCTGTCGGTGTACAGTTCTCGTCAACACAGGAAACGATTCCGGTTGGCGGCAGCGCCGCGTTTGAAGTGACCGTGACAGCGCCGTTGGGTTTGCTGGCGGGTACGTATCCGTTTGCGATCCATGTGAATGCGACCGCCGGCTGCCACGCTACTCTGGACGCGGATGTGACGGTCAGACCGTCTTTTGATATTGACGTTTGCGGCGACCTGCACAGCGTCACAATTGCACCGGGTGGTACGCAAAACACACCGGTTGTAACGGTTAATAACCCAAATAGCCTGGCCACCAACTCGTGCGATACCAATGACGGCCCGGCTAATGCCCATTTAAGCAGCATTGCTGTGACGTGGACACCGTTAGTGATGGGTAATGGCACAGCGTTTAAAGGTGAGGTTACTGCCACCAAGCCAGCTTCCATTAACAGCGGCAATAATGGCCAGGTGACATTTACGGTCAAGGCCAATGCCAGTGAACTTGACGGCGTATATATGGCCGTTGTTACGGTCAGCGGTCAGGGCGCAAACGGCGTGACGGTTTCCGATGTTTTCAACTTAAGCGTAACAGTTGAATCCCGTCCGGCGATTGTGCTGGAAGGCAATGCGGACTTTGCCGGCGCGCCCGGTGACCGTGTCACCAAAACGTTGACGGTGCGCAACACCGGCAACGTCATGTTGACCGGGATTAATCTGGCGCATACTTTCCAACCGTCTTTTGATGTCAGCTTTGATCAGCCGGGTTTCTCATTGGCGCCATTGCAGACCAAACCGGTTATTGTTACGGTCGTGATCCCAATGCCGGAAGTTGCCTGCGCGGGTGATTATCCGGGCATTATCAATGTTTCGGCTTCAAATGTGACGGCGACCGCTTTTGTAAATTCCAAGATTACGGTCAATCCGATGTACGCTTTTACGTTGGGCTTGACTGAGGGCGGAGTGGTTTTTACCGGCACGATCGGTCAGGTTTTGCCCGTGCGTTCAGCGCTGATTAACAACACCGGAAATACCGCGTTGGGCACCTTTTCGGCGGTATTGAAGACGAAGCTGATGGGTAAAGTAACCAATGTTGAGTTCCCGTCCGCTAATGTAGCATTTGCATTCCCGACCAGTGTCGCTTGTCATGCATCCGGCAGTTTTACCGTGACGGTGACAGTGCCGGCCTTGCAAGATGCCGATACTTATGAAGGCAGCTTTGAAATCCGCGAGGCACACAATCCGACGCCGCGCGAGTTGAACGTTCGTATTGAAATCAAGAAGGAAGCGGCCATGACGGCTGAATGGGCCGCGCATGAGGCAGTTGAGGATGGGATACGCTCTCATATTGGCGCGATGACCATCCGCAATACAGGCAATTCGGAACTGACCGATGTGGTGATGGAAATCGTTGGAGCCGGCTTCTGGCGTGAGTCGATGAGTGAAAGTGTCCCGTCGATTATGGCGTCCATGTTTACCTTTGAGCCGCGCACATTTTATTTGGCTAAAGGCGCTACCAAAATGGTGGATGTTTATGTTGATGTGCCAAAGCTATTGTTGAATGGCATGTACGTGGGTCAAGTGAGCGCAACTGACGCTAATTCACGGGCTACGGCGAAGGACGACGTCGATTTTGAAGTGATGGATGGTCGTATGTATGCGGTCGGACCGAATCCGGTGCGTTTCCCGGATGACCATGGCGCAATGTTCTATTTTGCCCCGGATGCGTCGGTGGACGGCGTTCGTATCTACAACATGGCTGGTGATTTAGTGCGCGATCTGCCTGTCGATGGACCAGCGACTGAGTGGAATTTGACGAATGATGAAGGCGAAGAAGTGGCCAGCGGCATGTACATCTGTTTGGTTATGGATGGCGGCGCTGTCGTGCATCAACTTAAGGTTATGGTTATTAAGAGCAACAACAGGAGTAGCAATTAAGCCGCTCATCAACAGGTGCGGGCTTCTTTCCGATTTCGGGAAGAAGCCCGCGCATAAATGTGAATCAAGGAATACATAATGATAATTTTGAATACTTTAAGGAGGACAAAGATGGTATTCACATCCCGGCTAAAGACAATGTTGTACGTGACTGCGCTGTGCATGCCGGCGTTCTTGACTGAACCTGTTTTTGCTCAGGGGACACGTGCCGTTGATGTAGCCAAAATTACAATTAGCGCTCGTCAATCCGGCATGGGCGGCGCATTTGCCGGCATTGCCGATGATATTAACACCTTGGGTATTAACCCGGCAGGCTTGAGCTTGTTACAGCGTATGTCTCTGTCAGGCAGTTATAACGATTGGATTGGTGGCTCCAGCTATGGTTTTGCCGCATTAGCTATTCCACGTAAGGTTGGTACTTTTGGCGTTGGCGTCAACTATTTTAATATGACTGAAGTTGAAGGCAGTGACCAGGCCGGTACACCAACCGGTGAAATGTATAGCGCGTACACCTTTCGGGCGATGTTAGGTTATGGCGCAATTTTGCATGAGCGCGTTCAGTTTGGAACGGCCTTATCGCTCACGCATACGAAATTGGGTTCGACCACACAAGGCTTTGGCGGACTTGATTTTGGCTTCCTCTTTCCAGTTATGAAGGAGCGGTTAACACTGGGTATCGCTGCGCGTAATGTGGCAGTTAGCGCTTTAAAAACTACGCCTGATACGGGTGATGATCTGCCCCCAACCTCGGTGACACTGGGCGCGGGTTTGTTTGTTCATGATTTTGAATCGGTTAAAATTAATGCCGGTCTGGACGGCTATATCCCGGTTGGCGATGGTGATACCAAAATCAATTTTGGTACTGAATTTATTATCAAAGATGTAGTGGCATTGCGTGCGGGCTATCGCGGCGGTTATGATGAGGAAAAAGTAACCCTCGGCGCTGGTATTCACTACAAAGATTTCTGGGTCGATTATTCTTATCATGATATGGATCTGTTGGATGAGGCGCATCGCTTTACAGTCACCATGGATTTCGGCGCGATGCAGCATGCCGAGACCCGTTTTGGTGATGGTAAATCGGACAAGGATGCTGACGGTATCGAGGATTATCTAGACCGCTGCCCGACCGATCCGGAAGACAAAGACGGTTATGAAGATTATGACGGCTGTCCCGAACCGGACAACGATCATGATGGCATCAAGGATACGGACGACAAATGCCCGCTCTTGCCGGAAACTTTCAATAACCATGAAGATACCGACGGCTGCCCGGATATTGGCGATTCCGGTATGTCCGAAGCGAAAATCAAGGAACTGTTGAAGGATATTTATGACAAGAACCAAGGTGGCACAATTAGCGGCAGCTACCTGCTGCAAGAGAAATATACCTACATTGTGCCGATCTACTTCGATACTGCCAGTGATAAATTACGCCCGGAAGCTTATAACTTGATTGAGCAAGTGGCTAGTTTAATTCTGGATTCTAAAGATGTTGAAGGGGTCATTGCTGTTGAAGGTTATACGGATAATCGTAAAGACCATGACTACAATCAGGAATTAGCCGAACGCCGCGCTTTTGCAGTTAAAGACGCATTAGTGAAAAAGTATAGCGTTCCTGCCGATATTCTGATTCCAATTGGCATCGGCGAGTCACGTAATGTGGCTCCGAATGACACGGAAGAAAATCGTCAACTGAATCGTCGCGTTGAATTCCGCGTTTTCCAGAAAAAAGCGATTGAAGGCAAGTAGTCGTCTTGAACTGAATTGTTTTCATAAGCGATCTAAACCTGACAGGTCTTGGTGACCTGTCAGGTTTGAAATCTATTCTTTCCACTTATCTATGCTTGGATAGTGGTTTTTTTGCAAAAAAAGCGGATCTCACGAGGAGATTCGCTTTTTTATTTCCATTATTTCAACCGGCGTCGTAGAATCGGACAATGAACTCTAATGTGAATCGGTATTTTGAACACGTTAGAACTTGACAAATTTAAGAGCGTACTTTAGACTATACAATACGCCGTGCGCTGTGCACTTAGGCGCCGGTCAAATATGGATTGGTTCCTATATCCATTGCCTATTTACTCAAAAAGAACGAGTAACCTTGCGAAACTTTTGTACAACTTTTTATAATTCTGTACCGAAGTTTTTGTATGGTTTGTGCTCCTACGCTTTTTGAGGAGAGACCAATTGCCCATAATCGAGAAACCTCAAACAAAGGAAGGCTTGTATGAAGACTCAACCGCTTTTAAATCACCGCAGCACGGTGTACGTTCTGACGCTATTTGTGCTGTTGCTTGCGACGCCAAATCTTTACGCCGGAAAGGACAACAGTAAGTCGAAGCGCACAGAGGATCGTGCCGCAGAGTTGGTGCTTAATATGGATCCGGACGGTGACGGTGTGGCCGGTAGCGCAGATCTATGCCCAAATACACCGGAAGACGCAGACCAGGTCAAGGATGAAGACGGCTGCCCCGAAACAGACGGCGACAATGACGGGATTCTGGACCCGGAAGATGGCGCGCCGAATGACGCGGAAATCTTTAATAATATATTTGATGCCGACGGGGTGCCTGATGGATCGAACATGATGGATACCGATCTGGATGGAATTCCTAACGTGTTTGATAAAGCTCCGGCTGACCCGGAAGACCATGATAACTTTCAGGATTGGGATGGCGTCCCGGATTGGGATAATGACAATGACGGCATTTTAGACATTCATGACACAATGCCCAATATGCCCGGCGCAGCGAACCTTGGCGATCGCAAAGATATAAATCCCTACAATATCCCGCCAAATGAGCCGCAAAGCGATGCCGACCGCTTTCGCGCCGCCCAAAATCCGGCATATAATCCGCCGCCCGTCGGATATAGTCCGCCTGCAGTTGCCGCCCCAGCTCAGCAGGCCACCGAGCCCTACTCCTATAGTGGCGCTTCTGCTAATTATCGGCCCGGCACGTACCCGGTTGACAAAGCGACGCCGACAACGCCGGACATTATCTATGCCGCGCCGCCTGCCGGAGACCCAAGCCTTTCCCTGCGCAAAGACTTGAATCCTTACAATATTCCAGCCAACGAGCCACAGACCGAGGCTGAACGCCTGCAACGCCCCACCGCCCCGGTTTATACCATGCCGCCAAAAGCGCCGGTTTATACCGCTCCGCCGACAGGCTGGAATCCGACGTATCCAACACCATCCGGCGCCCGTGGCGGAATTGCGGACCGGCTGCCGGGAATGACACCTGCACCGGCATCTAACGAGCCGGCAACGATGATTGCGCCGCGCACAACGCCGGCTTATGGCTCGGCAAATCAAGCCGAAAACGATCTAACCATGCCGCCTCCCGCCGCTTCCCGTGCTGCCGCGCCAACACTCGTCCAAAGTGAAAGCACGCCCGGTGTCAATCTTCCTATGCTGACTTTTGCCAAAGAAAGCACGGAAATCAGCGACGAAATGCTGCGCCAGGTTAATCAAATTGCCCTGATTCTATCCAATTATCCGCGGCTCGTCATCGCCTTGAACGGATACTCCTTGCCCGACGAGCGTATGTTTACCCCCCAGGCCCACCTGGGCTTGCAGCGCGCCGAAGCCGTTAAGCGTCAACTAATCCTCGCCCACGGTATTTCATCCACCCGTATGAAAACCGTAGGCATCGAGCTGTCCGACACAGAAAAGACCGGCCAGGCTCAGGATCGTGGTGTCACGGCGCGGGTTGTTGGCGAACTACGCTGAGCAATGAGCAATGAGCAATGAGCAATGAGCAATGAGCAATGAGCAATGAGCATCACGTAAAGAAGAGTGGATCATCCTTGTCCATTGCCCATTGTCCATTGTTCATTGACCATTGCGCCTTGCTCATCGGCTCGGAAAACTGCCTGACAGACGTTACAGAGACAACCGCCTTTTCGACCGATCATTCTGCTTTTGCCTGCTGTCCGGCTATTGTGCTGCGGCCCACAGCTGTCCGGCAAATTCCGGAATTGCTGAAATTATGCCGCGATTGGCAAATTCCGGTCACAGTTCGCGCCGCCGGAACCGGCACGACCGGCGGCGCTGTTCCGCTCAAAAACGGCGCATTGCTCGATTTGAGTCAAATCCCGCCCGATATCAAAATGGATCCCGCCGGGCGCCTGGCCTGGGTCAGCCCAACCGTGCTTAACGAGAGCTTAAAATCAATTGCCGCGACTTTTGGTTTGTATTATCCGCCGGATCCGGCCAGTCAAAAAATCAGCACATTGGGCGGCAATGTGGCCGAAAATGCCGGCGGCTTGCATTGTGTAAAATACGGCGTGACGCGCGATTTTGTGGCCGGCCTCGAATTTGTGACCATGAGCGGCGACTGCATCCAAACCGGCGTTCTGACGGCTACCGACGATGAAATTGACCTGACACCGCTGCTGATTAGTTCGGAAGGCACACTGGGGGTCATTACCCGATTGGCGCTGCGCCTTATTCCGCTTCCTAAAGCCAATGCCCTGACTCTGGCCGGCTTTACCACCATAGACGCCGCCGCCCAAACGGTCAGCCGGATCATCGCGGCACAAATGCAACCCGCGGCCCTGGAACTGCTTGACACAAACAGCCTGGCCGCCCTCCAAGCCCACAACAAAGAACAGGCGGCCTGGTTGCCGCCCAATTTAAATGCCCTGCTGCTGATCGAAATAGATGGCGACACCGCAGCCGAAATCGCCCATCAACAGCGCCAAATCCGACAAATTTTAGACCACACCGCGCCTGTTTATCAGCGTCAGGCGGTCGAACCGGACGAGTGCCGGATTTTGTGGGATCTGCGCCGTGCCCTGTCCCCGGCCTTAAAAACATTGGCGCCGACCAAAATAAATGAAGACGTGGTTGTGCCACGCCGCCACATCCCCGCTTTACTCATCGAAATTGCCCGAATCGCCACTGAATTCAATGTCCTGATTGCCAATTTTGGTCACGCTGGTGATGGTAACATTCATGTCAATGTGATGACAAATGCCGCCAATCCGCAGGACTATGCCCGCGCCGGTCAGGCCGTAGACGCGATCTTCAAAAATGTCATAGCCTTAGATGGCGCTATTTCCGGTGAACATGGTATCGGTCTGGCCAAAAAAAAATGGCTGCCCCTACAGCTCACACCCGCCCAAATTGCGCTCCAAAAACGAATAAAATCGGCCTTTGATCCCGCTGATCTGCTTAATCCGGACAAAATCTTTGGACAATGGGCAATGGGCAATGAACAATGAGGTTACGATGGAAGGGAATGTGGTTCAGGAAAAGGCATTTCAGTTTGCCGTGCGGATCGTCAAGCTTTATCAATTTCTTTGCGAGCAGAAAAAGGAGTACGTCCTGTCAAAGCAGATTCTGCGATGTGGCACATCCATTGGGGCTAATGTTGAGGAGGCGCAGGGCGGAATATCAAGACCGGATTTTTCTAACAAAATTGCCATCGCCTATAAAGAAGCGAAAGAAACAAGCTATTGGCTGCGATTGCTCCATGCTACCGGCTATCTGGATCAATCTGCATTCAACTCCATTTACGCGGATTGCGAAGAATTATGCAAATTGCTCTACGCTATTCTAAAAAAATCCGGTCGTATTCGTTCCCTGAATTATTCACAAATCTTAACGCAAACGTCGCAATTGACGCTAAAGACGCAAGTTGCGAATTTATATCTTAAAAATGGATTGTGAGGCAACCTAATCGTTTTAAATTCAGCTAATTTAAAACAAATCAAGCGGTTGCGTCGTTTGCGCCGTTTGCGTCTCTTGCGTTTATGAATTATTCAGGGTTCAGATTCAAACCTTTAGGAACTTGTCCATTGCTCATTGCTCATTGCCCATTGTTCATTGCTCATTGCCAAATAACTCTTGACAAAGCCGACCTGTTTTTGTAAACTTTTAATCGTTTTATCCAAAAAAAATAAATTTTAGTTTGGAAGCGATGACCCGCGGTAATAACGGTAATGCCCGAAAAATGAACGGAGCCAACATGATCGAACACGATCTTTATATTCCGCAGTCTTTGGACATCGAACTGCCCGCATTAGACAAATTACCCGTAGAGGACGGTGAGCCTATGGAGACAGCCTGGCATCGTGACGAAATGATATTGCTTATTCATTCGCTCAAATACTATTGGCGGGAGCGCAGCGATTTTTATACCGGCGGCAACATGTTTATCTACTTCAGCCGGCAGCAGTTGAAGCGGGATGACTATCGCGGGCCGGATTTTTTTGTGGTCAAAGACGTAGACGGGACCAAAGAGCGCGAGAGCTGGATTGCCTGGGAAGAAAACGGCCGGCTGCCCGACATGATTGTGGAACTGCTTTCGCTCTCCACCATGCGGCGGGATTTGCGGCAGAAAAAGGACATTTACGAGCGCACGATGCGGGTGCCGGAGTATTTCTGCTACGACCCGGAAAGCGAGCAGTTATACGGCTGGCATCTGGTCAACGCTCGTTATCAGCCGCTGACGCCGGACGAGCAGGGTTGGCTGTGGAGTGATGAACTGCAGCTTTGGCTGGGCAAGTGGCGCGGTGTTTATGAAGGCACGCCCGGTTTGTGGCTGCGCTTTTACGATCCGCACAAGCAATTGGTTCTATACCGTGCAGAAGGCGCGGAAGCGCAAGCCCGGCACGAAACCGCTGCAAGATTGACCGCCGAGGAACAAGCCCGGCACGAAGCCGCCGCCCGTCAGGCCGCCGAAGCCGAAATTATTGCGCTAAAAGAAGAATTAGCCCGCTTCAAGCGTTCAATACAATAATCGAATGAACGGAGCCAACATGATCGAACACGATCTTTATATTCCGCAGTCTTTGGAC
>CAYOLL010000051.1:0-37734 GCA_964404765.1 uncultured Gemmatimonadota bacterium
ATGTGACAGAATTCCAATCTACATCCTTAATCTTAAAAAGTCAAGCTGTTTTTTAAGCTTTCTACCACATTTAACGTAGCGCTGCAAATGCATCATGAAAACCAGCTATTCGCCGATTTCTTGTGAATGTGATTTCGTCCAGAATTATATCAAAGTTTACCCACTGCCTCTTTCGCAAAATAGGTCAAAATCATATCTGCCCCGGCCCGTTTGATCGACGTAAGCGTTTCCAGCATGACCCGGTCGTGGTCGATCCAGCCGCGCTCGGCCGCGGCCTTGATCATGGCAAACTCGCCGGATACTTGATAGGCTGCTGTCGGTAGGCCGAACTGATCCTTGACCTGACGAATGATGTCCAAATAGGGCATGGCCGGCTTGACCATAACCACGTCCGCGCCTTCGTCCACATCAAACGCAACTTCGCGTAGCGCTTCGTTGCTGTTGGCCGGATCCATTTGATACGTGGCGCGATTGCCGAATTTGGGCGTGGACTCAGCCGCTTCGCGGAATGGGCCATAAAAGCCCGAAGCGTACTTAACGGCGTAACTCATAATCGGAATGTGACTGAAGCCTTCGTCATCAAGAGCCTCGCGAATGACGCCGATCATGCCGTCCATCATGCCCGACGGTGCAACCATATCCGCGCCGTGACGAGCCTGGACAATGACTTGCTTTTGCAGATTGGTTAAGGTGGCGTCGTTGTCCACATCGCCGTCTTTGAGCGGGCCGCAGTGGCCGTGATCGGTGTACTCGCAAAAGCAGACGTCGGTGA
This sequence comes from uncultured Gemmatimonadota bacterium, assembly GCA_964404765.1. Classification (GTDB taxonomy): domain Bacteria; phylum 4572-55; class 4572-55; order 4572-55; family 4572-55; genus CAYOLL01. The sequence goes on from CAYOLL010000051.1 coordinate 773, forward strand.
TGACATACAGGTCGGGCGCGGCCTCTTTGACGGTGTGGAGCGCCCGGGCAATAATCCCGTCATCGCTCATCACGTCAGAACCAATGGCGTCTTTATGTTCCGGAATGCCGAACAAAATCACGGCCTCGATACCCATATCCCACACGGCTTTGGCCTCCTCGGCTAAGTAGTTGAGGGACAATTGGGCGTGGCCGGCCATGCTGCTGATCGGTTTTTTCACGTTTTTTTCCGCGGTGACAAATAGCGGCAGAATCAGGTCGTGGCGGGTCAGGGTTGTTTCCCGCACTAAATTGCGGATTTGCTGGTTACGGCGCAAGCGTCGCGGACGATAATACGGGATGAACATGGTTGGTTCTCCTTATAAAATTGCATCGCAACTTTTGGGTTGTCTGCGAGAATGTTAGAAGTAACCACAGAAAACACGGAATTGCACGGAAAGAAATAAGTTAAAGAATAGTCCGTGCTTTTCCGTAAGTTCAGCGGTTAAACATTTTAAAGCTCTGCGGTTTACCGCACTATGCTAAACAAATTTTTGGCTTAGTAATTTTGCCTGTTTAATGCAGTCGCCGACGGAAATGCCGCCGCGAAAGTTGCCGGAAAAATAGAGGCCCGGATGCGTCTTTTCAAACGTTTCCACCGCGTTGATCAGGTCTAAATGGCCAAGATTATACTGCGGAATGGCCCGCTCCCAGCAGCGGGTGACGAGCGCGTCCGGCCGCGCAGTGATGCCCATTAAGTCGCGCAGATCATGTAAAACAAGTTCGACTAATTGATCCTGGGGCAGGAGCGCGTTCTCCGGCTGCCGGCTGCCGCCGACAAAGGTGGTCAATGCAATGCCGCCGGTCGGGGCGCGGTTAGCGAAAATGGTCGAACTCCAGATCGTGCCCAGAATTTGCTTGTTTTCTTTTTTGGGAACAAGAAAGCCGAAACCGTCCAGCGGAATGGCGGCCGGATTGGATTTGTAACCGAAAAAGGCCATCGTCACCGGCGGATATTGAATCGCTTTCAGGCGGTCGCGCAATGGAAAGTCAAATTCAAACTTCAGTTGATCGTAGGCATGGGTAGGGATGGCGAAAATCAGTTTAGGCGCGGAAAAAACAACCGCCTGACCGTTCTGCACGGCCTGCACTTCATACCCTGCGGCAGTTTGGCGGATGGCCTCGATGCGCGTGGACAGATGCGCGTGGTCGCCCAATTTGCCGGTCAGCGCGGTGATAATTGTCTGCATCCCCTTGGGGAAGGAAAACAGTTTGGCGTTTTGCTTGGACGTTTCGCCCTGTTTGGCCAGCCGCTTCCGCTCCCTGGCGCTTTTGATGGCACCTTTGATCAGGCTGCCGTGATTCTGTTCCAGCGCGTACAGCTTGGGAAATCCGGCCCTGACGCTCAATTCTTCCGGCGAACCGGCGTACACCCCCGCCACAAACGGGTTGATGGCATAGTCCAAAAATTCCTGCCCCAGCCGTCGCGTCACAAATTGGGCCAGCGATTCTTCCATGTTTGGATCGGATGCGGCAATGAACGGCTCTTTGAACAGGCGCAGCTTGGCCGACAAGGAAAAGAGCGGTGTGGCCAAAAACCTGGGCGGACTCATGGGCAGGGCGTTCAGGCGGCCATTGCGCACGATGTAGCGGTTGTTGGCCCGCTCGTTGGCGTATTCCATCTGCGCTTCAATACCGAGGGCGCGGAACAGCTCGTGGATGTCCGGGCTGGTGTCCAGCGTGCTGTTCGGACCGTGTTCGACCAGGAAGCCGTCCACAAATTCCGTACGGATGGAGCCGCCGGGTCGATCCGCTTTTTCAATCACGCGGACGTTCAGCCCTTTTTGTTGCAGGTTAAAGGCTGTGGCCAGACCGGAAATACCCGCGCCGATGATCAGGGCATCGCAAGTCACATTCTTCATTTCAGTCATACATTAAACCGTCCGTGAATAGATCGGCTTTTTGCTCTGCCGATCCTTTTCCAGATAGGCGTCAAAAACCATGGCCATGTTGCGGATGACCAATCGTCCCGGCTCGTGAACCTGGATCCGGTCGCTGCGCAGTTCCAGCAGGCCGTCGTCCACAAATGGCGTTAATTTAGGCAGTTCGTCGGCAAAGTACGCGTCAAAATCAATCTCAAAGCGTCGGTTGATGTCGGACTTGATAATACGGTTATTGCACATTAATTCCGTGATGACGTGGCGGCGAATTTGGTCGTCCGGGCTGAGTTTGATGCCGACGGATGTCGGCAGCTTACCGGCGGCGACTGTATCCTGATAGGGTTTTAGCTCTTTAATATTTTGGGCATAGACACCATAAAGCTGACTGATGGAGGTCATGCCCATCGCGTAGATTTCGGCATTGGCGTAGGTGCTGTAACCTTGAAAATTGCGATAAAGCGTGTGGGTGCACAGGGCATTGGTCAGTTCATCATTTGGCTTGGCGAAGTGGTCCATACCGATATAGACGTAGCCGGCTTCGGTTAAGCGTTCGATGATCAGCTTGAGCATTTGCAGCTTTTCTTCGGGTTTGGGCAGCGTATCGGTTGGAATGATGGTTTGATGCTTTTTCATCCAGGGCACGTGGGCATAGTTGAACACGGCTAAGCGGTCGGGCGAAATCGAAAGGACTTTGTCGATATTTTCCGCGTAAGACGCCAGCGTTTGATGCGGCAGGCCGTAAATCAAGTCAATATTGATTGACTCGAAGCCCAGACGGCGGCTCACTTCAACCACGCCGCGCGTCATTTCTTCCGGCTGGATGCGATTAACCGCCTTTTGCACATCCTCATGAAAATCCTGCACGCCAAAACTGACCCGATTAAAGCCGATTTCCCGCAGCGTCGGCAAATGCTCTTCCGACAGGGCGCGCGGGTCAACTTCGATGCTGATTTCGGCGTTGTCGGCAAAGTTGAAGCTGGATTTGATGTGTCCAAACAAATCCCGCATCTGCCCGACCGACAAGTATGTGGGTGTGCCGCCGCCCCAATGATGCTGCACCACGCGCCGCTTTGGGTTGATCAGCTTCGCCACCAAATCAATCTCGCGCTTGAGATAATCCACATAGTTTTGGATTTTGTCCATGCTGTGGGTGATGATCATGTTGCAGGCGCAGAAATAGCACAACGTGTCGCAAAAGGGCAGGTGAAAATAGAGCGATACGTCTCGGTCGGGGCCGTTTTCGTTGGTCTCCACAATTTCGCGGTAAAACTCAACCGCGCCAAAGCCGCTATGAAATTGCGGCGCGGTCGGATAGCTCGTATAGCGCGGGCCGGGCTTGTCGTATTTTTTCAACAAGTTAAGATCGACTTCAAATTTTAAGGGGTTCATGCAAGCGTTTTCCATTTTAAGGTAATCAAGGGATAAAGTAAGGGTCTTCCGCAATACATTTCAGCGCTTCGTCTATCGTTAACTCCTGGTACAGTTCAAACCACTGACCCGTGTGTCGAAAGTATGCCAGATTAAAGTTGTCCGATCCGGCGTATTCCAGCCGGGCGAATTTGCTTTCAAAAGATGGGCGTATCGCCTGCGGCCCCGGGCAATTGTAGGTACTGCAAAAGTAAAAGTAATTGCGATGCCATTTGGTAAAAATATCCGCCAAATAGTTGAAATCATTATCCGTCGGAGGCGGCTTTAAGTGCGCCGGTTTAATCACCGCTTCAACCAACTCATCCGCTCTTTGTTGTATCGTCGATTTGATATGCGCCGGAACGCCGGTCAAAGCTTTTTTGGGCGATGCGCGATACCATCCTTTTTTTGTCGCCATAGTCACACTCTTTTAGTAAGGTAGTTGTGAGTTTAGTTAAGCAGAACAAAAGTTACCGGACGCCGAACTATTTTGCCGCCACAAACCGCTCCGGCTGATTACACCATTTGGCCAGCGTTTCGATCCATTGAGAGTGCTCGTTCATACAGGGAATTTCTTGCAGCTTCGTGCCGCCATGCTCCAAAAAGCTCTCTTTGCCGCGAATGCCGATTTCTTCCAGCGTCTCCAGACAATCCGATACAAACGCCGGGCAAATCACCAGCAGCTTTTTGACGCCCGCTTTCGCCAGTCGAATCAGCTCTTGATCCGTAGCCGGCTTAAGCCAGGGGTCATTGCCCAGGCGAGATTGATAGGCCACCGAGTATTTCTCCGCCGGAATATTCAGCTTTTTGACCAGGGCCTGCGTCGTCGCCAAGGTTTGGTGACGATAACAAAACGGATGCGCCGCCGATGCGACATGGCAGCAGTCCTCAACCTTTAAGCAGTGCGCCCCGGTCGGATCGGTCTTGCGCAAATGGCGCTCCGGCAAACCGTGATAGCTAAAAAGCAAATAGTCGTAATCCTGCTGAAGATACGGCGCGGCGCTGGCCGCTAAAGCCGTGATATAGTCCGGATCGTTAAAATACGGTGGAAAAACATTCAGCCGAACCGCCGGGGCCTTGCGGCGCAGAATATCCCGGGCCAGAACCACGCTTGTTTCTATCGTGGACATAGCAAAGTGGGGATACAGCGGCAGCATGTCAATTTGCGTCAGCCTGGAATTGGCGCGGAGAAGCTGGTCAATCCCATACTCAATGGACGGAGTGCCGTAGCGCATGGCCAATTCCACGGGCACGCTTGCTTTGGCCTTGACCGCCTGATGCGCTCGTTTGCTGATCGTCACCAGCGGCGAACCTTCCGGCCACCAAATGGATTGATAGGCGTGGGCGGACTGCTTTGGTCGGAACGGCAGGATGAACAGATTGACAATCATCCAGCGGATCGGAAAAGGCGCGTCAATCACCCGGCCATCCATCAAAAATTCGCCTAAATAGCGCCGCACATCAGGTACCGAAGGCGAATCGGGTGAGCCGAGATTGACTAAAAGAACGCCGCGATTGGGGGCTAAATCGGGTGACACGAGGAATCCTTTCTATCTTGATAGTAGGTAGCCATGAATGAGTAACACGAACTTTCACGAATAAAAAGCAAAAGTATTTTTGTTTTTAGCGGCTTTTTGAAAGAGCGCTTTAAAATTTAACATTTTTTATTTATATCCGTGTCTATTCGTGGTCATTAGTGGCTGAATAAATATTCGTAAAAAACGTTATTGCCGAAGACGGGCGCTTTCTTCCTTAACGGCATCGACAAAGGCCCGAACACTGTCCACCGGGATGTCCGGCAGCAAGCCGTGTCCCAAATTGGCCACGTGACCTGGGCCGGCCCCGTAATCGACCAACATCTTTTTGACCTCGGCCCGAACCTGCGCCGGCGATGAATACAATGCAGTCGGGTCCAGATTGCCCTGCAAGGCCACGCCATCGCCAGCTATGCGGCGCACGTCGCGCAAATTCATCGTCCAATCTATGCTGATGACATCCGCGCCCACGGTCAGGATTTGGTCAAGCCAGAGCAGCCCGCCTTTGGGGAAATAGATAATCGGCACACCCGGCTGCCGAATGCCGTCAATAATTCGCTTGACGTAGGGAATGGCGAACTCACCGAAGCCGGCTGGATCGAGAACACCCGCCCAGGAATCAAATAATTGAATCGCCTGGGCCCCGGCCTCGATTTGGGCGCGGCAATAGTCAATCACAGCGACGGTTATTTTTTCCAGCAATTGATGCAGCAAATCCGGGCGGCCAAAGCGCCATTCCTTAATGTAGCGGAAATTTTTGGGGCCTGCCCCTTCCACCGCGTAAGTGGCCAAAGTCCAGGGCGCGCCGCTAAAACCGATTAACGGCACGCGGTCATGCAATTCCCGGCGAATAAGTTTGATCGCTTCCATGACGTAGCCCAAATGCTCGGCCACGACCGGCGGGCGCAGATTATTCAACTGCTGCTCCGTACGGATCGGCTGAGGAAATTGCGGGCCTTTGTGTTCATGAAAAACCAATTCCATGCCCATCGCTTCGGGAATCACCAGAATATCGGAAAACATAATCGCCGCGTCTACGCCCAGAATATCGATCGGCTGCAAAGTGACTTGCGTGGCCAGTTCCGGCGTTTTATACATGGTGATGAAGTCGTATTTTTCGCGCACAGCGCGATATTCCGGCAAGTAGCGTCCAGCCTGACGCATCAGCCAGACGGGCCGACGTTCGGTGGGTTGGCGGAAACAAGTTTGGATGAAAAGATGTTGAGAGGGTTGGGTCATTTTTAAAATACTCGTTTGATGTTGGGTGAACAATGAGGACGATTTCAGGCGGTTTGTTCCGGTTCATCGCCCAACGCAGCTTGTTGATCCAGAAAATCGGCAAAGGCGTGGAGTTCCTGCGCCACTTGATGTAGGATTTGCGACGCGGTTTCGGCGCGCTTTTCCAGACGGACCAAATCAAAGCGAAACGTGTACACATGGCGCACGATGTGGCGAAAACCGCGCCAGTCATCCAGCGTTTCTTTGGAGGCGATGGAAATAACGGCAGGCCTTACGCCCGGGCGCTCTTCCGCCATTTGATAGAGCAAAAGGGCGTGCCAGTTTTGTCCGCCGGGCTTATGACCGTCCACATTCACGGCAATCAATTCAAACAACCGCTCCAGGCCGTCATACAGGCTATGCAAGTTGAGGGCAACGCTGTCCCAATAAGCGTCGTCACCAGAGAGTTTCGCCTGCCGGCGGGAGTGGTTTATCCGTTCCAGCGCCCGATTCAGATCGCCAAACTCCTGCCGGATGCGGGCAGAAACGTCGGCAGATGTTTTTTTCATAGCCCCAGTCCATCCTTTTGAATTCTTGCCCGCAATTGCTCAGGACATAATCGCAAATCCACAACATCTATTTCAAACAATGGACTCATCGCGGTCACGGCGGCGACCGCGCGGTAAAAAGGGTCGGGATCCGCCAAATCTACAGCCAAATCAATATCCGACCATTCGCTAAAATCAAAGCTGCGGGCCAGCGATCCGAATAAAATTACCTTTTGCGCTCCGAACTGCTTGCGCAGGATATCCGCGGCTTGCCGGGCGGTTTGCCAGGCGGCTTCGCGCCGTTGGATCAGCTCCGGCGTCTCAATACGTTTGGGAATACGGTACTGTTTCCATTCTTCACGAGTCAGGTCTAAGGCGGTTTTGGGCATTAGTGACATCTCTTCTTATAGACTTAGAGAATAGTTAACGGGGTAAAAAAATATCCGCAATTTCAATTTGAAAACCTTTAATGACTTTGGATTCAACAATGCCGCTTTCGCGGGCAAACGAATGGAGAATATATCCGCCTTCTTGCAGGGTCAGCACTTCAACGGTTTTGTATAAGGCATCCACGATCCAGTACTCCGGCACGCCGAACTTTTCGTACATCGCTTTTTTGCGATAGCGATCCCGGTGAATGGATGTCGGTGAAATGATTTCGACCACCATATCCGGGCAGCCGAAAATTCCGGCGTCCCGGATGATAGTCAGGCGCTCTTTAGACACAAACATCAAGTCCGGCTGGGGCTTGTTCTTTTCGTCTAAAATAACGTCAGTAGGCGCAAAAAGTACCTCGCCCTGGTCGGTGTCTTTTACGTATTTCCAGACGGCAAAGCCAAGATCACGAGAACTACGTTGATGATATGTGCCGGGCGACGGCGCCATTTCCAATTCTCCTTCCATGATTTCGTAAAGCAGATCGTCTTCAATTTTAAGGTAATCCTGATATGTCCAACTGCGAAGAGGCTGCTCAATTGCCAGGGCCATGGAGGTTTCCTTTCTTCAGTTCTACCGTTATTTCGTCATATCGGTGTATTTTGCCGGCCTAAACATCGACAAATGGCATCAAGCAGCGCTCCCGCCTCCGGCTTGTCCGACACTATCGCCACCTTGAAGCCATGCTTTTCAAGATGCGCCCGCGTGGTTTTGCCCAGCGTGGCCAGATAAACGGATCGGATGAGCGCCGGGTCAGAAACAAGCTGCCGAAAGTAATCAAAAGCCGACGGGCTTGGAAATACAATCACGTCAATGGCGCGCTCTTGCAAAGCCGTTAGAACTGGCGCGGCATCGACAGCGTTCGGCACGGTCTCATACAACGGCAACCGTTCTAATTGTAATGTCGGCGGAATCGTAACCGCCACATTTTCCAGCGATTGCACGCTGGTCAGGTGGATCGCCTGCCTGGCGCCGGTCGCGCCGATTTTGGTCACTAAGTCCTGTAAATGATCGGCCGTCAATATTACGCGCCACTCCGGCAGCAGGTTCGTCAGTTTTTGCGCCGCCCGCTTTCCGACCACACCAATTTTTATACCGTCCGGCATCATCGGCAAAATATCTTTTGATTTCAGCCAATTGTCAAAAGCTTCCACCCCGTGCGGGCTGCTGAATAACAGCCAATCAACCGCCGCGAGATCCAATTGAATCGTTTCCGGCGGCAGCCATTGAATACGAAAAATAGGAAAGAACAGCGTTCTCGCCCCGACGGTCCGAAATTCGGCTTCAAAAGCAAGGCTTTCCGACCGTTCCCGGCAGATCAGAATTGTCTTGCCATTTAATGCAGCCATGTTCAGTTCTCAACCTTACACTTTGCGATTAATGGACACAATATCTGCCAGAATTTCCCGCCCGCCCATTTCCAGCAACTGCTCGGCCAGGGCGATGCCCAAAGCTTCCGCAATCGCGGCCGGACCGGCAATAGTTTGTTTAATAAGCGATGTGCCGTCTAAGCTGCCGATGCAGGCGGTTAACTGCAAGCTGTCGCCGTCCACCCGCCCATAAGCGCCGATAGGAATCTGACAGCCGCCTTCCAATCGCCGCAGCAAGGCCCGCTCTGCGGTTGTGGCCAGTTGCGAAGGGGCATGATTTAACACGCTGACTTGCTCAAGGACGGAAGAATCGTCGACGCGGCACATCAGGGCAAAGCTGCCTTGTCCGACCGCAGGCAGCATCATGGCCGGATCTATTTTTTCGGTGATGCGCGCCTGCATTTCCAGCCGTTCCACCCCGGCCGCGGCCAGAATCATACCGTGCCAGTCGGATTCGTCAAATCTGCGGAAGCGGGTGTTCAAATTGCCGCGGATTTCCACAATCTTGAAATCGGGCCGATAGTTCAACAACTGGCTGCGCCGGCGCAAACTGCCCGTGGCCAGCATCGCCCCCGGCGGCATATCCGCCAGCCGCAATCCGTTACGCGAAATAAGCGCGTCGCGTGCGTCCCAGCGTTCGGTCACGGCGGCGATTATCAGTCCGTCCGGAATTTGGGTCGGTACGTCTTTTAGACTATGCACCGCCAGATCGATCCTTCCCTCCAGCAGGGCCACGTCCAATTCTTTGGTAAACAGACCTTTGTCGCCGATTTTCGACAGGGCCACGTCCAGAATTTTATCGCCCTGCGTCTTGACGGACAGGATTTCAAACTCACCGTCGGGAAACCGTTTCTGCAACCGGTTCTGCACCCAATGGGTTTGCCACAACGCCAATTGGCTGTCCCTCGTGCCTATCCGTAGTTTTTGCCTCATGTCGAAGATCCTCTAAACCGAATAATTCTCGAACCAAAGCCACGGCCTGCACATAATTGTGGTGTCCGTCGCCAAATTTTTTAAGATGCGTCGTGGGTGGATGCAACAGCTTGTTGATCAAGCCACGGGTGACTCTGTCCAGATGCGCAAACTCTTCTTCGCCCACCCGGTGGCGATGCTTTTCCAGCTCCACTTGCCGAACTTCTTCAAACTGCCGTCGCAGGGCGATAATCGTAGGCGTCACTTTTAAAGAATGCCGCCAGTTTTCAAACTTTTCCAACTCTTCTTCAATGATTTTTTCGGCACGGGGAACTTCCTGCGCTCGTTTTTCCAGATTTTTTTTTACGATCTGTTCCAGACTGCCGATATCATACAAGAACACGTTATCCAGGGTGTTGATGGTCGGATCGAAATCGCGGGGCATACCAATGTCAATCAGAAGCAGAGCACGGTCGGCCCGTTCCGTCAGAATAGGCTTAAGTTGTTGATGGGTTAGGTTATAGGTAGGCGCACCCGTAGCGCCAATGACCATATCCACTTTGTTCAGCACGTCGATGTAACGATCAAAAGGGACAGCGGTGCCTTCCAGCTCGGCAGCCAAATGCTCGGCTTTTGACAACGTGCGGTTGGTAATATACAAATGCCGAATGCCCTTCTCGCGCAAATATTTGGCCGTGAGTTGACCGGTCTCGCCGGCGCCGATGAGCAATGCTTCCCGATTGCTCAAGTTGGTAAAAACTTTCTGTGCCAATTCTACGGTGGCATAGGCCACGCTGACGGCGCCTTCGCCTAAAACCGTTTCCGTTCGCACACGCCGGGCGACATTGACACATGCGTCAAAAAGACGGCTGAGCATCGTTCCGGCAAAGCCGGATTCTTTGGCAATACGATATGATTCTTTTACCTGTCCCAAAATTTGCGGCTCGCCCAGAATCATGGAATCCAGACCGGAAGCCACATGAAACAAATGCCGCACCACTTCACTGCCCGTCCGAAAATAGAGTCGATGCAGATCGCTGTCGGCAAAGGTTGCCCGCACCTCTTGCAAAAATGCTTCTAACAGTTGACGCATATTGGGTTGCGGTTCCGCCTGAATATAAATTTCCGTGCGATTGCAAGTGGACACAATTACACCCTCGCTAAACAGGTGGCGGCGTGAATTATAAGGATCATCGGGTCGCACCAGCAATTGCAGGGTGTCTGGCAGATCCTGGTTAGCGATAGCTACTTTTTCCCGCACTTCCACCGGGGCCGTATGATGGCTCAATCCGAGCATAAAAAGATCGTGCAGGTGCAGAATATTGTTATCATTTTCGTGTTCAAAATTGGTCATAAGGACACCAGTTTGGTGTTAATGGCAATCATAGACAGGACGACAATAATAAAACCTGTGATGGCAAAATAAGCCAGTCGTTTGCCACCCCAACGCAAGACGCGCCTGCCGATCAATTGAATGGTAAAAATAAACCAGGTAACCATGCCCACGACGGTCTTGGGATCCAAAGCATTGTTCTTGTCATAAAAAAACTTGGCCCAGATAACGCCAATGATGATCGAAAATGTCAGGAAGAACAGGCCAAATTGAGAAGCCTTGTTATTCATTTCGTTGAGCATTTCCAAAGAAGGCATCCGGTTGTAGATCACGCCAAAACGTCCGCCTTTAAGCGAGTAAAACAGCAACAAGTACATCAAACCGTATAAAGCGGCGATGGCAAAAGCCGAATAACCGAGCATGGCCGTGCTGGTATGAATAATAAAAAACGGATTATAAAGAACTTCCGGGACATGAGCGGTTGGCCCTACACCCAGAGTAGAGATAAGCTGCATGACAAATATCAGGATCACAACAAAAAAGCCAGTGGTTTTGGCTTCAAGGTGGTATTCGATATAGATGTAAATGATACTCACCGCCAATACCACAAGGGTCAGCGCCTGAAAAGCGGAGGCCATAGGTAAATGCCCTAACGCCAGACCTAACACCAGCACATAAATACCCTGCAAACCCAATGTTATACGAAAAGTCAACTGCATGGGCGCAATAATGGCTTTGTCATTTTTAAAAAAGAACCAGGTATAAAGCCCGGTTGTCACCGCATAAAAAAAAAGGGTCAGAAAGCTCAAACCCTGAATCCATATATTCATGCAAACGCTTCCTGTCTTACACATTAGACACGTAAATTTAAGGGTCTTAAATGGTGTATTCTATTACCGGATAATTTCTTGCAAGACCCGCTCTCGCAAACCATGTGTTGCAGACACTGAAAGCATAATAAAAAAAGACCTGTTGGACAAGCAAAATCCATCGGGCCTTATATCATGCACTCAATTTTCTTGTGGATTAAACTGTGTCCATCTGCCTGTGTTTCTCTGATTGCCGCGGATTTCACATCGACTTTAACCTTGATACTGGTATTATTGTACCTGCTCAATAATTCAGGTAACCTTGCGAAGGTTCTCGCCCGTAAGTTCCCGAAAACCTTGAAAGTATTGACTTCCACCGCAAGTGCAACCTTCGCAAGGTTCGCTCTACCCGGACTTTTTGAGGGGATACGTATTATTTGTCTACATGGTGTACATAAAATGACTATGCACTGTTATTTTTAAATAAATCCTGCTTGACGGATCTCATGGTTTTATAATATGTTATTTATCTTATACAAAATGGCACAATACTTGCACAACCTGAATTATTCACAAATCTTAACGCAAACGTCGCAATTGACGCTAAAGACGCAAGTTGCGAATTTATATCTGAAAAATGGATTATGAGGCAACCTAATCTTTTTAAATTCAGCTAATTTAAAACAAATCAAGCGGTTGCGTCGTTTGCACCGTTTGCGTCTCTTGCGTTTATGAATTATTCAAGATAAATGTTAGCCGTACAACTGCTGAACACCGTTCATTCAACCTCTACAAGGGAGATAGATGTAAATGTCATCCAACAACCAATTCGGCTTACTCAAAGAAAAACGCTTCGGTCCCTTTTTCTGGACCCAATTTCTCGGCGCGTTTAACGACAATGTGTTTAAAAACGCGCTGGTCATTCTCATCGCCTTTGGCGGCTTGTCCGGCACATTCGATTCGGATTTTCTGGTTAACTTATGCGCCGGGCTATTTATTCTGCCGTTTTTCCTGTTTTCAGCGACATCCGGTCAGATTGCCGATAAGTATGAAAAATCACAACTGATTCGCGGTATCAAGCTCGCCGAGGTTTTTATTATGATTTGCGGCGCGATTGGCTTTATCACCGGCAGCTTATGGCTGTTGATATTAATGCTGTTTTTAATGGGCGCACAATCCGCAGTTTTCGGGCCGGTCAAATACGGAATTTTGCCGCAGCATCTGCGCGAGGAAGAATATGTCGGCGGCAACGGTTTGATCGAGATGGGCACTTTTCTGGCAATTTTGCTGGGCACGATGGCCGGCGGCATTTTGATCAGCTTCAAGGCCGGGGCCTGGTTGGTGTCGGGCACAGTCATTTTCATCGCCATTTTGGGCTACATCGCCAGCCGCGGCATTCCCGTTGCCCCCGCCGCCGAACCGACCCTCAAAATCAACTGGGAACCCATCAGCGAAACGTGGCGCAACCTCAAATTTATGAAGGGTAATCGCACCGTTTTCCTGTCGATCCTCGGCATCTCCTGGTTCTGGTTCTACGGCGCTATATTTCTGGCCCAACTGCCCAATTATTCCAAAAATACGCTGGGTGGCAACGAGCAAGTCGTCTCGGTTTTGCTGACGCTTTTTTCCCTCGGCATCGGCGTCGGCTCGCTGTTGTGCGAACGTATGTCCGGCCGCAAAGTGGAAATCGGCCTGGTGCCGTTTGGCTCCATCGGCCTGACGCTTTTTGGCATTGATTTGTTCTTAGCCAAATCCGGCGGGGCATCCGGCCCGCTGCAGACAGTTTCTGTCTTTTTGGCCGATCCCGGCAATTGGCGGGTCATGTTCGATTTGGTGATGATTGGCCTGTTTGGCGGCTTCTTCATTGTGCCGCTGTATTCGTTGGTCTTGCAGCGCAGCGAACCGACCCACCGCTCGCGCATTATCGCCGGCAACAACATTCTCAACGCCCTGTTCATGGTCGTCTCGTCGATTGTGGCCATTTTGCTTTTGCAGGCCGGGTTGACCATCCCGCAGTTGTTCTTAGTCACGGCCTTGTGGAGCGCCGCCGTTTCCATCTACATTTACACGCTGGTGCCGGAATTTTTGATGCGTTTCCTGGTCTGGATTTGGATTCATTTGATGTATCGCATCGACAAGCAGGGTTTGGACTTGATCCCGGAAGAAGGCCCGGCCGTGTTGGCCTGTAATCACGTCAGCTTTGTGGACGCGCTGGTCATCGGCGGCTGCGTCCGCCGTCCGGTGCGCTTTGTGATGTATTACAAAATCTACAACCTGCCGATTATGAATTTCATCTTCCGCACCGCGCGAGCCATTCCCATTGCCGGCAGCAAGGAAGACCCGGCCATGTTCGAGCGGGCCAACGCCGAAATCGACGCCGCGCTCAAAGCCGGCGATGTCATCTGCATCTTCCCGGAAGGCGGCCTGACCCTGAATGGCGACATGACCGAGTTCAAAAAAGGCATCGAGCACATTGTTGACCGCAACCCCGTGCCGGTCGTGCCGATGGCCCTGCGCGGCTTGTGGGGCAGCTTTTTCAGCCGCAAGGACGGTGGAGCAGTGCTCAAGTTCCCCCGCCGCTTCTGGAGCAAGATCGGCCTGACGATTGGCGCGCCATTGCAACCCTCGCTGGTGACGGCCGGTGGATTGCAGGAGATTGTGACAGGATTAAGAGGGGAATGGAAGTGAACAATTTTTGATGTGATTTGTGCTTTATCAAAACCGCCGGGTTTGCTATTTTGCAGAACGGCGGTTTTTCTGTCGTCATGCGATTGTAAAGACTAAAAGACTGTTGACAGTCGCCATCAAAAATCGTTATATTTAAATGTTTGGCCTTTTTGTCAGTAATTGTCTGACACCCTTAGCCCTAAGGGTTTGGCCGAACTCTTCAGTTTCACAAAAAATTTTGAGCAATTGAACTTTATACGCGGATTTCGTGTCAATTCGGCGGAAGACTCGTTGATCCTATAGCCAAGTAACAAATTGACATTTAAATCGTGATGTCAGGCTAATGCATATTTCAGGTTGAAAGGCGGAACTAATGAAAAAATTTAAAGATGCATTTATTTCCTACGGTCGTGCGGAAAGCAAAATTTTTGCCGCCAAATTAGGCCGACATCTCACAGGAGCCGGCTTTGATATCTGGATCGACCAGGACGACATTCCGTTGGGCGTCGATTTTCAGCATCAAATCAACGAAGGCATTGAAGCGGCGCACAACTTTATCTTTATCATCGCCCCGCACGCCATTCAATCGCCATACTGCCTGAAGGAAATCGTCTGGGCGCTCAAGTGGAAAAAACGCATCATCCCCATTCTCCACATCGAGCCGAAGGACAAGGCGATCATGGATCAACTGCATCCGGAAATCGCCAAAATCAACTGGTTGTATATGCGCGAAATCCTGGATGAAGCCAAACCACAGACCGACTGGCAAAGCATTGATGATTTTGAAAAAACATTTGCCGGTCTGGTCAATCTGGTTAAGAACCATGCCGACTACGTGCAGCTCCACAGCGCCATCCTAAGCCAGGCGCTGGAGTGGGATCAGAAGCACAAATCAACCGCGTACCTATTGGTCGGCAAAGATCGCGAAGAAGCCGAAAAATGGCTGATGCGGCGCGACTTCGGCAAAGATCAGGCCCCGTGTGAGCCGTCGGATCTGCACTGCGAATTTATTGGTGAATCCAAGAAAAATTCCAATAATTTAATGACCGACCTGTTCCTGTCCTACGCCGTAGAAAATCGCGAGATGCAGGACCGCGTGCGCAAAGCTTTAGCCCGGGAAAATCTGACCGGCTGGATTCACAGCCGCGATATTGCGTCCGGTCGTAACTTTGAACAGGCCATCAACGAGGGCATTGAGCAAGCCGCTAATTTTCTGTTCTTCCTGACCCGCGAGTCGCTGGCGTCCGAATATTGCATGAAGGAACTGGCCTATGCGGTGCAACTGAACAAGCGCATCATCCCGTTGCAATTTGAGGAAATGGGCGATACGCCGATTCCGGAGGCCCTGCGCAAACTGCAGTACATCAATTTTGCCGGGGTCAGCAAAACCAACGGCGACCTAACTCCCACGCAAGCCGCTGAGTTTAAAATCCGCCTGGGCGAAGTGCTGAAGGAGCTTTATCAGGATTTCGACTATTTTTCCAAACACACCGCTTTTTTAGTTCAAACGCTTAAATGGGAGCGGCAGGGTTTTAATGCCAGCATCTTGCTGCGCGGTTATAATCTGCAAAATGCGCGTATCTGGCTGAAGCAGGGTAAAAAACGCGCCTCGCACCAACCGACCAAGCTTCAGGAAGATTTTATTACCGAAGGCTCGGCCAAAAGCAGCCAGCTTAACACGGAAGTGTTTGTATGCTATTCCCGCAAAGACAGCGATTTTGCCCGTAAGCTCAACGACGCTTTGCAGGTTTACGGCAAGACCACCTGGTTTGATCAGGAAAGTATTGCCGAAGGCGCCGATTTTCAGCGTGAAATCTATAAGGGCATTGAAGGCGCTGACAACTTCGTTTTTGTTATTACACCCGATGCGATTTTATCGCCGTACTGCGCCGACGAAGTAGAATACGCCGCCAATCTGAACAAGCGCTTTATTCCGATTTTATATCGTCGCGCAACCGAAAAAATTCCGGCGCAATTAGCCAGTGTGCAGTGGGTCAATTTTGAGCAGGGCATTGCCGATTTCGATATGGCCTTCAGCCAGTTGGTGCGCACGGTGGATACAGATCGTGAGCATGTGCATCAGCATACCAAATGGGCGCAGCGGGCCCAGGAATGGCAACAAAACGGCTCCGAGGATGATTTACTTTTGCGCGGCAGCGAATTTACCCTGGCCGAAGCCTGGTTAAATGCGGCTGTTCACGACAAAAAGCAACCGGCGCCGACGGAATTGCAAAACCGTTTTGTTGACCAAAGCCGCAACGCGCTGTTTGCCGCCGAACGGGCCGAAAAAGAGCGGCAGGAGCAAGTGCTGCAACTGCAAAAAGACCGCGTCACAGAAGCCGAAGCGCGGGTGGCTGAGCAAAAGCGCAGTATGCGCCGGCAGCGTTTCTTGCTGGTAGGCGTGAGCGGGGCCTTGCTGGTAGCCATTTTAATTGGTATTTACGCGCTGCAGCAAAAAGCCATGGCCGATAAGCAAAAAGAACTGGCGCTGGAACAAAAAGAACTGGCTGAACAAAAAACCCGCGAAGCGGAAGAGTCACGCAAAGTTGCCCTGCAACAACGCGGTATTGCCGAGCAAAAAAGCGTGGAAGCGCAAGAGCAAAAGCAGATCGCCGTTGAGCAGCAGGAAATTGCCGTCGTGCAGAAGAAGCTGGCCGAAGTCAAGAGCATTGAAGCCGATGAGCAGCGGCAGCAGGCATTAGCCCAGCGAAATATTGCCATTCATAACCAAGTCAAAATTTTGCTGGAGGAAGTGAACCGACTGCGGGAAAGCGATCAATTAGGCGCGCTCATTGCCGGGTCGCAGGCGGCGCAGCAATTGCAGCAGGCCAGCGAAATTCCACCGGATCTACAGGCCGAGACGACCCAGGTTTTGCACGAACTGCTCAGCCAGGTGCGCGAGCGGAATCGGCTGCAGAATGGCCGCGGCAATGTTTTAGGCGTCGCCTTTAGCAAGGATGGCAGCAAATTAGCTGTTATCCGCGAAGGTCGAATGCTGGAGATATGGTCTGGCGCGGGTAAACTTTTAAAATCATGGAAAGCGCAGGATCGTCTGATTAATCAAGTCAGCTTTAGTCCAAATGATAACACGCTGGCTTGCGTGGGCGAAGATGGCGTGATAACGCTGTGGGGCGTAGACGGTAAGAAAGAGCAGACTTTTGCGGCGCATGATCAGGCGGTTTGGGATGTTGTTTTTAGCCCGAACGGACAAATCATCGCCACGGCCAGCCAGGATCAAACGGTTAAGTTATGGGACCAAAAAGGCAAATTGAGCCAAACCTATACGCATGGCGGGAATGTGGCGGCTATTGCTTTTAGTCCGGACGGAAAAAGCTTAGCCGCGGCTTGTTGGGATGGTAATCTTGTGTTATGGGATTTAAACGGGCAGAAGTTAAAAACCATTTCGGACGCAACTTCGATCTTTACCAGCCTGGCCTTTAGCCCGGACGGCAAGCGTCTGGCCGCCGGCAACACCAACCACCTGATCAAGATCTGGAATCTGAACGGCAACGAAAAACCGCAAATTCTCCGCGGACATCAATCAACGATTACTAATGTTATTTTTGGGGTTGATGGCCAAACCTTAATTTCCGGCAGCGCCGATCAGAGCATTAAGTATTGGCAGATCGCTTCGGGCGAATTGTTGGAGACATTTAAGGGCCGCGGCAAAGTCAGCGGCCTGAGCGTTCATCCGAGCGGTGATTTAATTGCCTCTGCCAGCGCGGATCAGGTCAAAATCTGGAGCTTATCCGGCTTAACCCTGCCGGCAGTCGAGCAAGCGGATGTAAATGAATTGTTGAACCGTAGTTGCGGCTGGCTGCATGACTATCTGCAAAATAACGTCAGTGTAAATAATGAAGAAAAGAGCTTGTGCAAAGGATCGTCGGCAGCAGCCAAAGATATGTCGAAGCGCTAAATAGTACAAGTTAGCCCGCGTGTCAACCACAGGTTTGTATATTTCCATCGGGCAAAAGTATAGTATTTCCTATTTCCAGGCATTGCAGTTTCTGGATAATTTTTGGATATCGCTATTCCGATATCAAGGAGCTTTTCAGTGCACGTAGGCAAGTCTGTGTCCAATACGCCGATCTCCCAGTATTTTGGATTCATTTTCAGCGCTCTTATTGTCTCCATAATATGGTTGCTCAGCATATCCGGCGGATTAGTTTTTTTTGATGGTTTGTGCTATAATACGGCAATGACATATCGTTGGTATCAGCCGCAGCGCCCCCCATCGGTGCTTCTTGTTAAAATCAATCCACAGTCTTATCCGCTCAATGACAGCCTATTGTGTAAAGCGCTTGAAAATATTCAACAGCATAAGCCTCGCGTGGTCGCTTTTAACTTCATCCCCGAAAACGCGTCTCCGACTTTTTATCAGACGGCCGCCAAATTTGGAAATGTCATATTTGGCCGACCCATTTTTTTGAATCCGTTGGATGAGGAAAAAAGCCGTCTGGCAGATTTGCCACTGTCATTGACGGCACAAAATTTCCCTGTTGGAATTGTCGCTTTGGCTACTCCGGTCAATGGTATCCATCAAAAACAGCGCATTGCTTTGCAGATTCAAAACAATGCGTTCTTGTCGTTGGAAGCGTTGATCATGCAAAAGTTTATGTCCGGCTCTGCCGGCTCGTCTGTGTTGCCGTCATCTGAAGCATTTTTGGTTAACTTTAAAGGCCCGAATTATGGCCTGCCGCTTGTTGATCTGGAAAGGGTGCTGGCCGATGACATGCTAACCGAAATGGTTCGGGATAAAAGTGTGCTGATCGGTTATGACGCCAATCTGGCCACCCAAGGCATTTATACGCCGGTCACCAACCGGCACATCCCCATATCGCTGCTGGAGTTTGAAGGCTACGCTGTTGATACCTTGCAATCCGGGCAAGCGATCACGACCTTGAATATCTGGCTCAAACTGATTCTGTTTTTGTTCTGTGCGCTGATGTCGCTGCTTATTTATCAGCAGCTTGAGGTCTTTCATAGCACCTGGATCACTATTTTATTATTGGCAGCTTACATTTTGATGAGTTTACTGCTCATCAACTATTTCCATATCTGGCTCCCCTTGGGAGAATTGCTCATTCTGCAAACCGTTTTATTTGTTATTCTGCTGCGAAACAAAAGCCGTCTCACCGAGCTGGCCTTTACCAAGCTATTAGTTGACACTAATAATAAGCTGAAAAACAAATATTGGCCCGTTGGTTTCTACCAATCCGCTAACTATTGGGATCAGGTGGTGGTGATGGTCATACAGGTTTTGGAATTAGAGCGTTTGATTTTTCTGGAACGCGTAGAAGACGAAATTAAAGTCAAAGAAATTAAGTCTTTCCGCTGCTCCCTGACCGACATTGATGAGAAGCGTCGGGACTATCGGCGCGAACCCTATCTGTCAGCTATCCAGAAAAGCGAGCCGCTTCGGCTGAACTATCACTATTTAACCAAAACCTCTGACGATGAAGAGCAGTACATGTGTGCGCTTAAGTTTGCCGGTGAGATCGTTGGGTTTTGGGCATTTGGCATTAAGCCGAAAATTGTTCAGGAAACCAAAAACTTTTTTAACATTGTGCAAGACTACGGCGACATGATTGGCGAGTTGATTTACCATCACCGGGTGCTGCAAAAAAAGCAGGCGGAAAAGTCACTTGGTCAGTTACTAACGCGCGAACGCACCGAGCAAGCCTACCAGGCGTTGAGCAATACCATCGCTGTATTGGAGCGGCAAATGATCAGCCTGGGCAGTTTGTTAAACGACCTGACCATTGCCGCCATTGTTTACGACTTGTTTGGACGTGTTCTGGAAATTAACACCAACATGCGCACAATTCTCGAAAGTCAGCAGATAAAGCCCTATGATGTGACCGCCCTGGATTTATTGAGTCAAATAACCGGCTGTAATCTAAGTGAAGCCCGACATTACATGCGCTACGTGATTACAGAGCGAAGCGATATTTCCATCCCGGTAACAGTAGGTTTAAGTCGTTATGTGCTTAAAATAAAGCCATTGCGGACAGATGAAAAGTTTAAGATTTCCGACCTGCACTTCCCTGCGCCTTTTGGTCTAAGCGGCATCATCTATGAGCTGATTGATTCGACTTCGATTTATCAGCTGCAGCATCTCAAAAACGAGCTTTCGGAAAGGCTGACAATTCAGGTGCGCAACCACCTGGCGGCCGTGCACATGTCCATAGCATTACTGGAAGACCCGGATATGACTTCCACAGAGCGCAAAGAAATTGCCGATGTGGCTGAACAAAAAGTAAACCTGGCTGTCTCAACGATTGAAGAATGCGAGGTTTATCTGACCGCCATGGAAAGTCGGGAAAGTCCGATTAGCTGCTTTCCACTTGATGCGCTGCCCATACTAGAGGCGGCGGTCCAATCAACACAGGCCGATTTGGAACTGGCTAATCTTACACTTCAGAAAGACTTTCCGGAAATTGCGAATGCCGTCATGGCCAACGCCGAAAAATTAGTTGAACTTTTTAAAAGCATAATGAGCGTTCTGATTGAAGATGCGGTTCAAGACAGCCGAATTTCTATAAAAGTTATGGAGCTGGAACATGGAACGGCTTATCATTTCTCTAATGTCGGCTTTGGGGTGCCGAATGAACGGCTGCAATATTATTTAACCAGTGAAGACGTTTCAATTTCAAAACATTTTTCAACAATTAAAAGGGCAAGTAAGTCTGTTCAATCGTGGAACGGCAGCCTGAAGGCAGAAAGCAAAGTAGGCGATGGAATCCACTTCAATCTTACATTAAACCGCTTTTTTTAGCTTTTGAAATATAGCAACAGTACCTTTGCACAAATAGCAGCTTAGGAGTCCAAAGCAGAGCTTTGGCATACTACAGGTTTGATGTCGAGCTGCTTTGAACTCCAAGTTTTAGTCAATCAGGGGGGAAACCTGCATGAATTTGCAACGGAAAATTCTTGTCGTAGATGATGATTTCGCAGTTCGTTTGCTGCTGGAACGCATCATCCAAAAAGGCGGTTATGAGGTTTTTGTCGCCACCAACGGCAAAACTGCGCAGGATTTGGTTCAGCAGAACCCAATAGATCTGGTTATAGTGGATTTAAACATGCCGGTTTTTGACGGCTTGCGTTTTCTACGTTGGATCAGAGAAGATCTGAAACTGGCAATCCCGGTCATTATTTTTACCGCGCAGAAAGTAGAAGGTATCGAAGAACGCAGCAAAGCCGCCGGCGCCAGTGCAGTTTTATTTAAACCCAAAAGCCCGCTTCAAATTTTACAAAAAATAAAGGAATTGCTGACAACGTGATAGCAAACCTTTTTCCTCTCTACATATTTCCGCAGGGCGGATTGTCACAGTCAGTCATCACCAGTGTCTATGTCGGGGTGATTGTTCTTTCCTTCTTCAATCTCAGGTTTGGCTGGACGTATTCCGGCCTGATCGTACCCGGCTATCTGGTGCCGCTCATCATTATCAAACCGTGGGCCGTTTCGGTCATTATCGTCGAAGCTATTTTGACATATTATGTCGTCTGGTTTATCTCGGAATACACCGCCCGTTGGGGTGTCTGGTCCAGCCTGTTCGGACGCGACCGCTTTTTTGTCATCGTGCTGGTCAGCTTGATGATCCGGTTAGTATTTGATGGCTGGCTGTTGCCGGAAATCGGTCAGTTTTTTAACCACCGATACGCCTTGCAGTTTGATTATCAAAACAATCTGCATAGTTTTGGTTTAATCATTATCGCCCTTATTGCCAATCAGCTCTGGAAGCCCGGCCTGAAGTCCGGTCTATTCACATTCTTTGTTACCCTGGTCATCACCTATATCATCGTGCGCTACGGCCTGATGGAATTTACCAATTATAGCGTAGAAAAAGTCAGCCTGATGTACGAAGATATTGCCGCGTCCATTTTAGCCAGTCCGAAAGCGTATATCATTATTTTAACAGCCAGCTTTTTGGCATCCTACCTCAATCTCAAATATGGTCTGGAATTTAACGGCATTTTAATTCCTTCTTTGCTGGCCCTGCTCTGGTATGATCCGTTTAAAATCTTCAGCACGCTTGTGGAAGTTATCGTTATTTTGATCGGGAGCAAGTTTGTGCTAAAAATCCCGCTCCTCAAAAACGCGACCATTGAGGGCGCGCGAAAAGTTGTCGTTTTCTTCTCCATTTCGTTCTTCTATAAGATGTTGCTGGGATTCTTCATCTTGTATTTTTTCCCATTGACGCACATTTCGGATTTCTATGGGTTTGGCTATATTCTATCAACCCTGATTGCCATTAAAATGCATGATAAAGCAATCGTGCCACAGATGATCAGCTCGATTTTAGCTACTTCTTTGAGCGCAGTGGCCATTGCCACGCTTGCCGGTTTCTTGCTGACCCTCTTACCTTTACTTGGCATAACCGGCGTCCGACTTTTGCCGGACCAGGAGCAGCCATTATTGAGGCTGTCGTCCGATAAATTGTTGCAGCATATTTTTCGGGATAAAATCATGCTGTACGAGAAAAAAACCCCCAACAGTGTCAAACCGGCCACGCCTGTGGAATTGGATAAATTTCAGGTGGCCCTGAACCATTTACATGATTACATAACTTCGAAAAATATCAACGCACTACAGCAAGCCTCAATATATCTGGATCAAGTCAATTACGAACTTTATCGTGTCGAAAACCGCTATTTGTATCTAAAAGAGAAACAGCCGGCGAATGGTTGGGGCATCTATGCCCTGGATATGACAAATCCGAGCGGTCTCGTGGTGGAAGTACCGGCCCCATTGGATGAATTAAATATTCTCGAGGCCGGATTATCCGTCTTTATCAAACAAAACGGGTATGGCCTGGCCATTGCCGGAAGCAGTCGAACCACTAATTGGGACGGCTCCGCCGATGTCCTGATAAATCCCAACACATTTTTTGAGCTGTTTCATAAGATCATGTCCGACCAGAATGTGCTGCAAATGCGTGGATATACCGCATCCACCATTCGGCCAATTATCGGCGCCCGAGTTCAGCAAGCTGCTTTGGCGCGAACGCAAATTCCCAGCAGCTTGTGGCATAAAAACGAGCTGCCTAACGCGCTCAAACTGAAGTCGTTGCAAAACATGATCGGTAAACTGGATATTAACTCTAAAGAGCCTTCTTTTGACAATATCCAGCGCCAGACCATCTGGACCGGCTTTGCCGAACTGTTGCTCAACCGCAAAGATTGCAGCCGTTTGAGCAGTCATTTAGCAGCCGTTCAAAGCGATAGCTTTCAAGTACAAACGACATTCAAGCGCATTGACGGCTATCTCATGCAGCGAATCATGTCGGCTAAGGATGAAATTGCCGACGCCGGCACTAATTTATATAAACCCCCAACCCGTCAAGAGCTGTTATTTTTTGATTACGAAGTCTTAACCCCACTGCTGCAGCTCATCGAGCGAGAGTATGTGAACGGCGAGCTAACGGCCTTGGGGGTTGATCAATTACAAACCATTCATCAACAGGCCGTTGCGCTGGGTTATGAGATTATTTATTACTGTCAGACGGTTAACGATGAGAAATATTTTATTCTGATGGAGAGTTCAAGCCGTCGACTGCCAAGCGAGCGAACTTATCGTGGCATCTATGTCTTTCGGTTGGGCGCAGCTAACGCCTATACGATTCAGGTGCCGCGGCCATTGTCGGAGCGAAACAGCTTTGAATTTGGTCTGACATTGTTTGAGCGGCTCCAGGCTCGGGCACTGCTGATTTCCAGCGCCCATGACCAGACCAATAGCGACGGCAGTTCCGATCTGATCCGTCAAAACAACAAGTCCAATCTATTCAACCTGGTGAGCCAGGCGCTAATGCGGGAAAGCGGCGACAACCCGCTAATGACCATTCAGTGCCGCGCCTTTGGTTATAAAATTGGCCGGCCACTGATCGAGGGCGATATTTTAATGGCAACAAGCCAGGGCGCTTTTAATGTTGAAAATTGGACGCCTTTAGGCAAAAAGTTATATGGCGCTTTGACCATAGATCAACTAAATCTACATTTTGTAGATGGCTCGCCAGCCACCGCCGGATATGAAATCGGCAATCTGACGCAATCCCTTTATTTAAATCAGGCCGTCAACAAGGAGTTTACCCTGTTATGGGCCTCACCCTTAACCCGTAACCGGTATCGACAGCAAGCTGATAATCAGCTCCAGGCCGCCCAATTTGACGCCGTTAATATCGAAACCGTAATAGGGGATTCAATTGGCCTGGATTTGTACAATTATCTGCGGCAGGAGTTTTCGTTCCGGACCGTGGATCTGCCGCCGGCCCCGCTTGTACAAGCGGTGCAAGTGTACTTGCAGTATCAGGATATTAACGCGCTCTATGCGCTAACCCGGCAGTGGTCAGAATTTCAGTATCAGCGTTTTATTGATCCTAATACCGGTCAGGCATTTTTGATAATCCATAAGGATCACGCTGCTGCGCCATTTGTCGTCAACCTGCTGCCGATTGACCCTCTAAGCCGGCTAAGTGTAAAAGAATCGGAATTAAAGCGCAGCACTGTAGAGCAGTTTATTAATGCCCGTCAGGCATGGCTTGTTTTTTTGGTAACTTCTCAATAACCGTTGGCTAACCTTGCGAAGGTTCCCACCTGTAAGTTTGTGAAAACTCTGAAAATATTGACTTCCGCCGCAAGTTTAACCTTCGCAAAGTTTGGTTTTACCAACACTTTTTGAGAAATTATTTTTTTTGGGGATATGATAAGATAAGCATGAAAAAATTGAAGCGATTACTCTATTTCATAAGCGTGCTGACGATTTGCAGCTACGGCCTACGCGCCATGGATCGCAAATTGCTGGCAAAAACATCGGGCGAAAGTGACCTTGATGTCCCGCAAACACGCATTGCTCACGCTGATGTTAAAATAATGTTTGTCCTAACGGATAAAAACACCCTTACATTTGATCTGCCGGAAACGCCATATCTGAAGCTTGTGAGTCGCGCCAATGTGATATCCATTAAAAAAGGTCCGGAATCTGAATTAAACCCAAACTTTTCGTACGCGCTCCAGTACCGGATTTACAGCGCGGGCGGCACATTGCTAACAGAGCACGTTTACTATCACCGCACCCATGTTTCAGTTATTAGAGCCGGCAATTCGGAGAACTTAATCACTTCTTCGTTTTATGTGCACGAGACATTGCTGCCCGCCAATGCCGAGACATTCGTAATCAGCCTGGAAAAATTGAATGAACTTCCTGACAAAATGACGATTCAATTGGTCGGGCACGACTCCACTATCGCCGATGTAAGTCTGGGCGTAAATTATCAGAATCGTCTGCCGGAGCACAAGCTGCGCTACACCTGGCAGCGCATGAGTGAGGACGAAAAAACTGAGATCGCCCGCGGCAATGTCTTTCCCCAAGTGTTGCTGCGCGAAGATGAAATTCGGAATGCGCTGACCAATTACTGGTCTCTTCTGGTCCCCGTCGGCGTGGAGGGAATGGATTTTGTTCGGCGCAAACTTTATGTGCAATCTTCCATGCAAGGCGAGCGATACGAGGAAGAAGAACCGCTGTCTGGCGGATTCTATCTGGACGCCTGGTATTATGGCGTATCGGAGATTCCGGCGCCGGGCGGAAACATCCGGTTTGAGTTCCACCCGCTCTGGCCGGATTCGAGTCAAATCAACCGGCAGATTGAGGTGAACTGGCACGGGCCAGGATTTACACCCCCTCAATCATTTCAAATCACTGCTCACGATTCTGCCTTTTCCGACACGCTGCGTCTGGCCGCGGGCCTGCTCGAAATCAAAGCGTCTGACCGGACGATGTGCCGTCTGTTTCTACAAAGTGAAAATGCGGAATATGAGCTTTTGCCGGAGCCAATGCTTGTGCGCACTTTTTTAATCAGCGATAGCCCGTTGTTCAATTCTGATGTCGCTGATTCCGGTATCACGTTCCATATTACCCATTTTAAAAACAAAGAAACGCCTTTCCGGTTTGATGTGCGTCAAATCAAAGCCCCCGACGACTCTTTATCGCCCAAACCCGCTAATCTCATTTATGACATGCTGACAGAAAACGGCGCCATCTGGAAGACCGGGGCATTTTCCGCCGATACGCTGTTTTCCCATTATGACCGCCTGACCAATATTTGGGCCAATTGGCCGGTTACAGACCCGCACAGTCATTATGTCACGATCCCGGCCCTGGTGCGGAAGATTCATTTCCGCGCTTCGTCGCGTCCCATTTTGATTACAGTTTACAATCGCCCACCCGAATTGACGAAGAAAACCCGCATTCAAGATGCCGAAGTTTTCACGCCGGGCAAACCGTCGGCAAGCCGGAGTTGGTTCCCACTGCTGCCCGAAAATTGTGACGCCCTGATTCGTCATCAGCGCAGCCCCATACTGAATGCGCAAAAACGCATTCCGCGTGATTCGGACGAAATATTAGCAGGATTGTATCAATGGGAAACGCTGCCGCTGCAAAACAATTGGCCGGTTCGCACGCTTTTTATACCGGCTGATACAATAGCTGCCGCTCCAAATGATCTTTTGACGACACTATATCGGCCAATTGAATCCGGCCGCGAATATCAACTTGACTTTTATAATGCCAACGATTCAACGCAAGTTTCGCCGCGACTCGTCTATCTGACAAAGGATACTCAGCCATTTTCGTTGATTGTTGAAGCAGATCATCGCCTTCATTTTCAAACCACTGTCGGTGGTCTGAACGGAGAAGTGTGGCTGCCGCCTGTGCCCACAGATTTTCATTCGTTTACGGTTACAGCTTCCAAGCCCGCCCGTTTGTATGTGAACGGCGCTCAGACCATCACAAGCATTGGCGGAGGAGTAGAATATGCCGCAAGCAAGCGCAAACGCTCGGCTTATCGCTTAACGGCCAGATCATACACATTTGCGTATAAAAAAGAACGACCGGAAGAGTGGCTGTCCTTCCGCTGGTTTGCCCCGTATCAAACAACGGAAAATTTGCAAATACAGCTCCAAATCAAAACTCTCAGCGGTAAAAAACCCGTTCTGATGGATTTCCAGACAACAACACAAAGCGCGACGATTCTCAATCGACGCTTCGATATCGAACCGGCCGGCGGAGAAATGAACTGCGTTCTGGGAATGCAGGGCGCATTTGTGGATGCCGGGCGCTCATTTTCCATGCCACTGAAAAGCGATTTGCCGTCCGGTACCTATCGCGTGACGATGACAGCTTTGACCGGGGCCGACGGTTATTTTACCATTGCCCGCCTGACGGCCGGCGCACAAGAGTCCCGCCAATTTTTTACCGAAAAAAATGAGGCTGAGTAACATGCCGTCGTTTTTAAAACTACGCGTTTTCACACTTTATTTTCTATTGGAGATGTCCGCCGGTATGACTGCAAAAACCTATGCTGTCCCGTATGTCGCGCCTTCTGCAGAAACATTAAAGCAAGCTCAGCTCTTATTTGAGCGCACATTAACCGTTACAGACGATATTTCCGAATTGGTCACCGCATGGAACGGACTTGGCTTCCGCCTGACAGCCGAGATAATAACCGGCGAACGTGTCCTGAAACTGGAAGAAATTGACTCGGCGGCGGGCGGCGGCCTCTACCGTTTCAGAAGCGACGCCGCGCAGCGCATCGCCTTGCAAGCGCCGCATCGCTACGACGATCTGCTGACGGAGCCGATTGCCCGCGAGCTTTTTATCAACAACTCCATCGCGGCGCTGGCCATTAGCACCGTCCGTCGTGGTCAGGTGGATTTATGCAAAGAGACAAAAAGCTATTTTCACGCATTCACCCTGGCTTTTGTGACCGTTTATCCGACCGGGCGCATTCTGCAAATACACGGCTTTGAGAAGGAAACACGCCGGACAGATGCCAACCAAAAAACGGACGCCATCATCAGCAGCGGTTCAAAAAAACCGGCCCAATGGGTCCGCGAATATGCGCGCGGCCTGTCCAACCTTTCAGATGCGGCGATCAAGCTTTATCCTGATGATGTGGATGAGCTCGGCGGCACACAAAACACACAAGGCCGCTTGTTGCGCAGTCTGGGCAATGACGGCTTCGCACACATCGAACTTAGCTATGAGCTGCGCCGGAAAATGAAAGCAGACGCTAACCTTCGCCAACGACTTCTGGACTGTTTACCGAAAGATTAGCGACATGAAAGTTGCCCCATTGAAGACAAATAAACGACAAAAGCAGGCCAAATGGGCTTCCAGGAGACTCGCGGCGTTTCTGGCGCTATTGATTCGTTTTTTTTGCATCCAACCAACCCATGCGGCAGAGATTCTGCATGTTGATCTAACCGAATTGGCATTGCGGTCGCAAATCGAATGGCCGTGGCGATGGGACAATGTGGAAGATCGCCCGGATTGGGTAGCGGGCGCCAAGCCTCACTTCAATCTAATACAACAGATGCACTTTGTTTCCCTAAAACCGGGCGACGAGACTGTCATCCTGCTGCCACCCATGGCGGCCGGTCAAATTCTTCAACCGGATGAGACAATTTATCCCGACGATTTTGCGCTCTTTGTCTCCAACGGATCGGGTCTGTTCGCCGGCATAAATGGCGTCGTTAGCGCTGACAGCCATTCCATCATCATTACACCGCATCAGGCTGCCCCATCATTATTGCGAATTCGTCGTCTTTCTGCCCGGCAAACCACAGCCAAAGTTGCCCTGTTTATCTCCCGCCGGGAAACGGTTGGATCTGTTGCTTCCAACCGCGAAACGCTCGCGCTGTTGGGAGAAAAAGTCTCCGTGCGAACGCAAAATGAAAAAAGCGCGCGAGATTTTTGGCATCTCAAAGCCGGGGAAAAATCGCAAATTCAGGTGGCCGGACCGTCTCAGCTCTCCTTCGAGCTTATTACCACGTTTACGAAAACCGAATCGGTGGCCGATCAAATTTTTTGGTTGAAAGTAGGCGTGGACTCGCTGCCGGCGGAACAACTTGCCATTAGCTCGACTTTTGAGTCCGATCAACTTGTTTTTGTAAATGACCAAGCCTCCGTCATAACAAGGCCGCGCCAATTTTTTCTGCCTATTGCCGACGGCGCACACACCGTTGAAATTACGCCGCTATCTAACATGTATGTGCGCCTGGAAAAAACGTCCCGTCCCGCGTATCTTTTGAGCGACCCGTTTGTGTCATTTTCGGCAAGCGAGTCAATCAAAAATTCATTAGACAGCCTCACCCATTTGACCGGGCAGGCATTGCTGATGGCTCGGCGCAATGATCGGCGAAACAGCGGGCTGACTGCATGGAGAGCGTTGCAAACCATCGCCGACGACCGCCCGAATGATCCGGAATTTTACCAACTGGCCCGACAGGTTCGCGCCCAACGCACCTTTTACCGTGATTTGCTGCCCGTTAATTATCCGGGTACTTTGGAGCAGACCTTCGGCTACTTTCTGCCGCGCAATCTGCGCAATTCCGGTAATCCCCAAAGCGACCCGGTTTTGGCCGAGTTGCTTAGCGCTGATTTGGAAAAAACCATTCCGGACGCATACTTTTTCCCGGTACCGGATACACTGCCAATTTTCGCGCCGATAGTCACCGATTCCGTAATAACCGATTCACTTTCCCGACAAGACTTTGTGCTTTTCGACTTTGACAAATCATTTTTGCGTGATGAATCAAGACAAACGCTGCGGGATGTTTTGACCATCATGACCGCACAGCCGCGTTTGTCCCTGCGTCTGTCGGCGCACACGGACAACTACGGCACGGATCAATATAACGATGCCCTGTCAATGCGGCGGGCAACCGGCGTGATTGAATTCATAGTCGGTCAAGGCATAAGCCGTGATCGAGTCCGCTGGGCGGCTTACGGCGAAAAAAAGCCGCGATCCACAAACTTGACCGATCCCGGCCGGCAATTGAACCGCCGCGTGGAAATGGATCTGATCTTTCCCGTCCAACACGTCCGCCAATCCAAACCGACGGCGCACGAAAGTTGTCTGCGCTATGTTCTGCCGGAAAATGCGGCGCCCACCGATCTGCGCATCGTGGCAGAACGATCTGCGCTGACCAAACCAGCGATCATTTATGTGCAGTTTGAACAGGAAACGCCTCAACAACTTTTGCTTTATCCCCAAAACGACCTGCCCGAAAATGATTATGAAATTGCCACAGGCGAGGCGCTGATTGCGCGTAATGCCGCCAAAACAGGTTGGCCTGAAACCGGTATTCTGACGGCATTTCAGGATCGGGCCAAATTGACCGGGCCGCTTTTTGACTGCGGAATTATCGAATTGGATTTGCCCCGCCACGTCCGCCGGATTCGTATCTGGCAAAGCGGAATGGACATTTCTCCGGTGCGTGTAGCCGTGCAATATCGCGCCGCCAAACCGTTTCAACTATCCGAATCGGCCTATCTGGCGTTGCGCCGACAACTGCCCGATTCGGCCAATGCATACCAACAGTTGCTTGATTTCTTGCGCGGAAATGATCCCGACGAAGCGCCGTTGGCATCCATTCCGGCTGAGTTGCAAAACGACTGGCGGCCCATACGGCGGTTGGTGCAGTCCGCGCAGGCTTCTTTTTTGAATTCAGTGGCGGAGAATATGAATCAGGCGCGGCAATCGGCCAATCGTCTCAGCCCGGCGGCAACCGATTCGTTAAGCCAAAAAATATTGAAATATGAACATGACAATGACTGGACTTCGGCCCTGTTGGGTTGGAATGAATTGCTCTATTTTGGCAATTCGGCCCAGCGTGTCGAGGCTCTATTTGGGCGTATTCGGGCATTACAACAGTCCGGCGAAAGCTATCAGGCTGAAATTCAACTGCGCGGCCTGTATTTGTATGATCCGGATGAATCGGTTCGGAGAGAAGCTTTTCACTTGTTGGTGCAAAAAGCCTTCCAAGAGTCGGACAATGCGTCATTGTTGACGCTAGCCGGTGTGATCGTGATACGTGAACCGTCCATCGAAGCGCTGGGCTTTTTGACCGATGCTTTGCTGGCGAATCAATACTTTGAAGAGGCGCTGCGCGTCGGTTTGCTCCTCCCACGCCACTGGCTGGAGCCCGGAATCTTGCTGCCTGCGGCGTTACTTTGCTCCTGGAATCAGGTTTTTGATGATTTAGCAAATCAGTTGCTTGATCCAGCTCCGACGATTTACTGGTCCTGGCAAGGCAAACGCGCTTTATATCATAACCAAATCGAACAAGCCATCACTTGCTTTGACAAAGATACCACCACCGGCCAACCCTATGTGGACGATATACGCCGGGGCCAGGCGATTATGACCCAGCTTAGATCGCCTGACATCAATGCGCGCGCGCAGGGCATTCTGGATTGGGAAGATTGTTGTCCTGATAACGTCAAAAGAACTTTTTGGCGACAGAATCCAACGCTGATTAGTAAACACGCCGGAGCGGTCACGACTTACAGCACGGAGCGGGATTTGCACGGTTTTGGCTACCGGGCCACGCCGCAAACGCCAGTGCGCTTGCGAGTCTTAGGCCCGCGTCGGTTGAAGATTGAAGCCCGGCCTTTACGTGACGGTGCAGATAAAAATTCAGCCGACGGCTGGTTGAAAATTCAGTGGGATGGCCGCGCCCGCTTTGCGCCGATTTTGAACAATACGCCAAGTCCCGGTCTAATCTGTATTTCCGACACGACGTTGACAATCGGCCGCGCTGTGGAAAGCGAGCTTGTTCTGGAGCCGGGTTTGCACGACATCGAACTTCTTCCCGAAAACTTTGATGTGATGATTCAGGTTTTCGAGTCCGTGCCCGAGTTTGCGACTTTCATACTACCGGAATTTAACTACGCCAATTTGCTCACGGCCCTGAACGGCGGATTTTCGCCCATGCCGGATCGTTCCGCCGAAAAAAATTGCGTGGTTATCCAAAGCGATGGCCAAGTCCAGAAAATGACGGCGCCCGAACCCGTTTTTTTCAAAGGACTTGACATTCCAAATCTGGATAAACTTGAACCGTTGCTGACCGCGCGACTGGCCTGCCGTTTGGATCGTGAAACTGCCGTAACGCACATTCCGGTTGACAAAATTCGGGCGTTTGTTGATAAGTTGTCCCCATCCGAAATGTGGCTGCTGTCCCAACGCTACGGCGCGTACATTTTACCCAAAACAATGGAATGTGCGCTGCCTAACGACTTTCGGGAAAGCGTTCTCACGCAAGCCGGAGATTTGACGACTTTGGTCACACTGCCGTTTGATTCCACCAGCCGCGCCGCCATTGAACAACGTATGGCCATATTACTTAAACTCAGCCAGATTCAGCCGAACAAATTGCCGTTAGTCCTGGCCCAGACTGAAAAAATAAGGTCACTTTTTGCCGGTCGAGTCGACCTCAAGAATCTGTACACGGAAATCACCCGCTCCAGTCGTTGGGCGCCTTTTGTGACCATTCAAAACTCGGCCGGAACGCGCGCCGTTGCGATCGCCGGCTGGTCGCCGGAAAGCCCCGCCTTGCGACTTCGTCAAGGCTTGCTGCCGCCTCTGCCGGCGGATGAAAATGTGCTGTTTGGCCGTGATGCGATCGGTCTCGTGGTAGATTATGCGTTTCCGCGCCAACTGACGCTGACTTTTTGTCTTCAGGAATTGGATTTTGTCCGCAGCGTACCGGCAATCGTCTTCTATAGCGTGGATGGAAAAGATAAAAAGTCCGTTCGCTTGGATGAAACAAATCCGGCGGATTCGATACGAGTCCTCCTGACTGAAGGCTCGCATCGGATTCGACTATGGCTCGATTGGCCGTCCGTCAATCAATATGTGCGGGTCGCCTTTCTTGAACAATTATCGCAGGGGCCGGCAACGCCCATTATCCGCACGGAAGGCCGGCTCTATCATCTGGCGACACAGCAAGAACCGATTCGGTTCGGTCTAAAAGGCCCGGTCTGTCTGCGGGTGGATCGTCGGGATGGCGAGCGCACCCGGCATGAATACGTGTCACTGGATGAAAACTGGCACGATCTGGAATTCAAGCCCATTCCCGGCGAACAAGAGGCGCTGTACCGTTTTTTCTATCGCATTCCGGCGGAACCGACGCCCCCTTTGCAAGCACGGCCTGTTGCATATCAGATTCACCCATTACCGGATGCTTCCGCGCCTGGCCCTGACAAAAAACCGGACACCCAATTTGGCACGGGCACCCTATCTTTGGGCGGACAGGAAGACGGAACATGGACGATTCATGCCGCCTATAACAAGCGATTTATCCTGGATGAGGCCGACCAACTGGCGCCGGATCAGTTTGCGGAAATGCAACTGGTTTACCAATCTTTTAGTGCGTTGAAAAATCGATATGTAGAAACCACGCTGTTGGGCCGTTATTTTGAGGATATGAATTCAACCTTCAGTGCGCAGCAGCAAATTCGCTGGAATGAGCTGTTTGGTAATTGGGATGCCCAGCTTTCCGGTCGTTTTTTTGCCCAACAGCCCGTCAATCGCTTCACTGCTAAAGCCGAATACTGGCAAGGGGCCGCCGTAGCCCGCGCCTCCATCAGCCAGCATCTAACCTTGGGCTCAAAGTGGAGTCATCGGCCTCTGGCGGCTTACTTTGTTCGCTATTTAAGCATAAGCCCACCGGAACGCGCACAGGTTGGCGACGTGGACCGCGACCTTTACACGGATTACAAGTGGCAACACAGATCCGGTATCCTGGTTGAAGATCGGCTGGTCTGGCAGCCCTGGCAAGATACGGAGTTTTGGTTGACCGGCCGAATCATTTCCAACGGCAATTTCCGAGATCGCCGACCGGATCAGACCCAGATATTGGCCGGTTACAAACAACTGGCAGGCGCATTTGAACTCAATTTAGATGCGAGCGTTTACCAATTCTTTCCGGATGAAGATCGCCAGACTTCCCAACGGCACGAATACGCCGGCGCACAATTGAATTGGGAACATTGGCTTGGGCGGCTTTATCGCCTGACCGGCTTTGTTGATTTGAATTACAACATTAATCAGAAGAGACTACTCTGGCGCAGCGGGTTAAGCTTTGATCTAAGCAAAGGCCGCGCCTATCGTGATTTTATGCCGGGACAGGTTTCTTTCAAGAAAGCGCGGACGCTGCGATTGTGGCGGCGCGCAGACTATTGAGCGCTTGCTTGCTGTTCTCTGCAAATTCCCCACCACTTTGGAAGCGCCGGAGAATTGATAGCCATTTGCAAAATAACCTTGCGAAGGTGCGCGTTGGGGAGTTCAGCGAACCTTGAAAGCATTGACTCCTCAACAAGTTTAACCCTCGCAAGGTTTTCTACACAGGACTTGGAAGGTTAGCGTACAAACCGCGTTCCCAAATTTTATTTGGGAACGCAATTGCTGGCGAAACTCTGTTTCGCATCTTGTTAATATAATTGAAGATAGACAGAAACAGAGTTTCCGGAGCAATTGCGTTCCCAATCAGAGATTGGGAACGCGGTCTGTCGCTCGAACAAGTTTAACCTTCGCAAGGTTTTCTATATCCAATAACCGGTAGATAAATCTATGAACGCAACGACACTGTTAGAAATGGACATGGCGCCCTATCAAATCCGGCTCAATCGGGTTTTGATTGACGATCTGCTGAAAAGTTTTCGGGAAGACTTCGAACCTTTCTTTTCCGAAGCAACCGGCGAGATCAAACTGGCGATGGGGCTTATCCAACTGTTAAGGGTCAAAATCGAAGCCGAAATCAAGCAGCTTGAGGTGAGATTAGCAGACTATGCCGCTTTTAATGCCTATCTCTCTAAATCTGTTTCCGAAACCGAACGGCAGCGCCATATCCTGGAATATGCCCACCGATTAGGCGCAACGGTCAAAGATCTGAAAAAAGATCGGGCCGCGCTAAAACGCTGGCTTGGATCGGATACGATGTACGCCCGTTTCATCCGCCGGCAATCCTACTCCGAGCGGGAGATTGTTTTCTGGCTCGGGCGCATCGCCGTTATTTTGGCACAGACGTTTACCCTCGCGGATAAAGATGTCTTGCTTGGACTATGGAAACAGGCGGATCTGGAAGAACTTGTCAAACCGCTGCTGGTCTACGAGCGTGACGATCGGGTGGCTACCGCAGCATTCCGCGCGCTGACCGTGCCATTGATTCCTTTGAACAAGCGTTATGCTGAAGATGATAGCTCGCCGATTGCGCTGGCAACCGAAACCTTGCAGTATATATACCGTTCCGCGCTGGACAGCCGCCGCCCGGTTTGGACCCAAGTGGAAGCCATCGATTTGCTGCAGCACAGTTCCAAGGAAATTTTCGGCACTGTCATATCCAAACGGCTCACCCAGCAATTTGGCGAGGCGGATATTTTTGTGCGACACCGCGCAGTGCAGGCATTCGGCAAAAACTATGCTAAAGTGCCGAACGGAGCAGACATTGTCACTGCAATCAGCAAAGATCCCAGCCCATACGTTCGTCAAGCTCTGGCCCGGGCTCTTCCGGATATGCCACCGGAAATAGCCAGACAATGGCTGCCCCAGCTTGTCCACAACGATGATTCGCCCCAAGTTCGTGCGGCCATGATTTTAGAACTACGCTCGTTGCTGGAACAGACTTCACTGCGAAGCTTCATTCATGAGTTGTTGACGCAAATCGTGGCTCAGGAAAAAGACACCTTTGTCCTGCGGGTGGCACTCAAAATTATTGGTGATTGCAGCCTTTTTCTGATGGAAAGTGATCCCGCCTTTTTTACCGAATGGCAGTCGGCGATGGAAGCTGCTATGCACGATCTGCACACGAACGCAGCGCATTTGGCCGTTCGCCGCTGGACCGCGCAGACTATAGAGCGTATCTGGTCCGAATCCACACCGGAAATTCGCGCCCTCAAGCGCTTATTGGAAGAGGCAATTGCCAAAATTCCCGTTGGCGCGACCCGCAAAATCAAAATACAAGAATTGGTCGCCTACTCGGACGAGCACATTGGCCGGATGCTGGCCGTGTTGAGCCGCAACGATTTTGGCTTTGATGTCCAGCGGCATAAAGGCGCGCTCAAAATCATGCGCGGCGATGTGTTTACGTTTCGCTTCTGGCGTTTCTGGCATGAGTTCTTTCACCCCTCGCCGGACAAGCGACAGGCATTTCCGCACACAATTGGCCGTAGCTATCAGGGCAACATCCGTGTGCCATCCGCGATCCTGGCCGAGTTGACCAACACCAAAGTGCCGGGAGAGCCGTTATTCATTTCCACCGAGCAGGGCTGGCGGCCATACCTGCCGCTGATCGACGATATTCTGTCCGGTCTGAAACTGTTTGGCCGGGTCAGACCCATCCGTTTTTTTACCAGCGAAGGTGTCACGGTATTCGAGCCGCCGTCTTCGCGCTGGCAGCGCTGGCGGGCATTTTTGCACATTAGTCTAAATTTTCCGATTTTTGCCGGCTTTCGCAATTGGCTGGAGATTTCACAAGATAAGCCTAATATCTACCTTAAAACTTTGGAGGAACTGGGCTGTCGGTTTTCCTTCGCGCCTTATCCGTCCACCCAAGAAAAACCGTTTCCGGCTGATTCGGCGGTGACCCGTTTCTTTCCGGCTGTTCTTGGTATTCCGCTGATTGATCTATGGTCACGCTTTCAGGACTATTTCATTTCCCTGTACGAAAATACGTTTATTCAGCTTATCATTTTTGTCATTGTCATTACGACGCTCTTTTTTATCCGCCATATCCTGATGAATCGGCATCAGTTGCGGGCGCGACGCTCTTTTCCGGTTGTTATCGGCGGCTGGGGCACGCGCGGCAAATCCAGCGTCGAACGGTTGAAAGCTGCCCTGTTTAATGCCCTGGGCTACAGCCTGGTTTCGAAAACAACCGGCTGCGAAGCCATGTTTCTGCACGCGCACGCCAACGGTCAAATGTACGAAATGTTTCTTTTTCGTCCATACGACAAGGCAACGATCTGGGAGCA
>CAYOLL010000052.1:0-37613 GCA_964404765.1 uncultured Gemmatimonadota bacterium
TCCGCGCCTAATTGCCGTTAGTATTCGTTTGAGAAGTTTAAATTTAAACGCAGAGGCGCAAAGGACGCGGAGAGAATAAAAAGATGATCTGTTTTTAAGGCATCATTTAATTAGGCTCTTCGTACAAGTTTGTGGAAATGAGAGAACTGTCATGCCCGAATGCTTCTATCGGGCATCCAAAACCCCCGTCGCAACTGGATTCCCGCTAAAAACGTGCGGGAATGACAGGTCGGTTTCCACAAACTTGTTCCATGAGCCTTTAATTATTCATCACGCAAAGACGCAAAAGCGCGAAGCCTTGAAAAGACTGAATCTTCAACGCTTTGGGCTTCAAAGACGAGTTTCAAAGCCAAATTTTTTACAACTCGTTTTCGCTTTCGCATTTTGCATGCTTCGCGGTTAATCCTAAAGATTGCCGGTTTTTATCTTTAACTCCGCGACCTTTGCGTCTCTGCGTTTAATTGAATTGTTAGAATATGCGAGGAGACAGCATGTCAATCCTGTTTAAAAACGGCAAGTTTTATACGATGGATACGTCCAAGCCCGGCTGTGCAAATCTGACGGTCACCGGCGACCGGATTACGGATGTCAGCGATACGGCGGTTGCTTCGCAGCATACGAAAACCTACGACTTGCAGGGCCGAACCGTCATTCCCGGCTTAATCGACGCCCATACCCACTTTACCGGTTGGGCGCTGCAATCCAAATTAGTCAATCTGCGGGATTTGACCGATCTTGAACAGGTTCTGTCAACTATTCGGCAATATATGGACAAATGCCAGCCGGATGACTGGATTGTCGGCGGGCGGTTTGACAAAAATATCTGGCGCGGCGGCATCCGTCCGCATCGCAAATATTTGGATCCGATTTCCGGATCACACCCGATTGCCCTGTTCAGCAAAGACGGCCATTCGGTTTGGGTCAACTCGCTTGTCTTGCAAAAGATTGGTTTCACCCGGGAAACGCCCGACCCGGTTGGCGGCGAAATTGAGCGAGATTCCGCCACGGGCGAATTAACGGGTGTACTCAAGGAAAATGCGTTGCGGCCAGTATGGGAGGCTATACCGCCGCCGACGGACGCTCAACGGCGCGAAGGTGTGTTAGACGGCATCCGCACGGCGCACGGCTGCGGCTTGACCGGGGTTCACTGCATGGAATTGCCGGCAGACTTTCGGATGTACTTGCAGTTGCAACTGGAAAATTCGCTCAAGCTGCGGATATGTCACATGATTCAGGATAGCTTTTTGGATGCGGCGATTGCGCTGAGTCTGCGGACGGGATTTGGCAATGAATGGCTGCGAATCGGTCAAGTCAAGATTTTTTCCGACGGCGCGTTGGGTTCGCAGACGGCGGAGATGCTGGAACCCTACGAGAACGCAACTTCCTGCGGCATCGGCACTTACACGCAGGAAGAGCTGACAACGATGATCGGTAAAGCGGCGCAAAACGGCCTGGCCGTCGCGGTTCATGCCATTGGCGACCGCGCTAATCGCAAAGTGCTGAACGCCATCGAACAGACGCAGCAAGCCGGTCTGGGCCTGAATTTACGCCATCGCATCGAACATGCCCAACTGCTCCATCCCGACGATCAACCGCGCTTTGCCCGATTGGGCGTGATTGCCTCCATGCAGCCGATTCATTGCGCCGCCGATGTGCAGATTACCGAACGCCATTTGGGCCGACGGGCTAACGAGGCTTATGTCTTCCGTAACCTGTTGAAATCCGGCGCGCGGCTGGCCTTTAGCTCGGATGCGCCCATTGAGACCATCGATCCGTTTCAAGGCATTTACGCGGCGGTCGAGCGCAAATATCAGAACGATCCCGGTGCGCCGTCCTGGTACGCCGATCAAACGCTGACTGTTCAGGAAGCGGTTTACGCTTACACGATGGGCGCGGCCTACGCCTCCAACGAAGAGCATCTGAAAGGCAGCCTTTCCCCCGGCAAATTAGCCGATTTTGTCGTGCTCGACCGCGACATTTTTACCATCCCGCATGATGAAATTTTGTCGACCCGGGTGATGGCCGTCGTTTTGGGCGGGGAAACGGTTTATGGGGAGTTGTAAGGCTGATTTGTATCCGGCTATCGCCTTCCCTAGACCAACCACACCATCGCGCTGATGGACGCGCACCCAACGCGATTGATTGCGCCACGGGCGGTAGTGCTCTGCGGCATAAGTTCGTGTGAACTTTTTTTCAAGGTCAAAACCTGACGGGTTTCCGAAACCCGTCAGGTTTAAGTTCACACGAATTTACGCCGTGTAGCAGTAGGCTGTTGCTGGACTTTACATTACGTGAATACCAAAAGAGGAATCACCATGAACAAAACCTACACGGCGGTTATCAAAAAACGCGGCGAATGGTGGATCGGCTGGATTGAAGAAGTTTCGGGCGTAAATTGTCAGGAAACCACCCGCGAAAAACTGCTGGAAACTTTGAAGATCACTTTGCAAGAAGCGCTCGAATTTAACCGGCAGGAAGCCCTGCAAGCTGCCGATTTCGACTATGCGGAAGAATTAATCGCCGGCAGTTGTTGCAACACCTAAAAAAACACGGCTGTCAACTATTGCGCGAAGGCGGCAATCATTCGTGGTGGATAAATCCGGCGCTTAACCGGCGTTCATCCGTTCCACGCCACACCGAAGTTGATGATTTGCTTGCCCAAAAAATCTGCAAAGACTTGGGTATTCCGACCATAAAATAAGTTGTGATGACCGGTATAAACGCGGCCTACGCCTCCCACGAAGAGCATCTGAAAGGCAGCCTTTCCCCCGGCAAATTAGCCGATTTTGTCATGCTCGACCGCGACATTTTTACCATCCCGCATGATGAAATTTTGTCGACACGGGTGATGGCGGTTGTTTTGGGCGGGGAAGTCGTTTACGGGGAGTTGTCATGGGTTTTACCTTAATATGAAAAGTTGAAAAGACTGAACAAATCTGTAGCGATTATAGTAGAATAGATGCCTGCTCAAATTTTCTTCAAAAAGGAGTATACCCAATGTCCGAAGCCGCCCGTTATCTGAAAAACGCCAAAGAAGTTTTAAGCCAATCGCCCATCGAAAACGACATGTATATAGACGTGAAATACGTCCAAGAAGCCTTTGGCACGGCCTACTTAGCGGTCCTAAAAGCATTGGACGCCTATTTTTTGCGACATGGCGTAGCCACAAAAGAGTTGCCCCAATCGGTTGACGGCTATCAAGCGCTCATGAAAAAGCATTTGTCCAGCCACAACGGCAAGTTGAGCAAGGAATTTAACGCCCTGTATAATGAACTCCACATTGTCGGTTATTATCGGGGTCTGTTGACCAGAACGCCCATGGTCAAAGAATCTTTCAAAGCCGCTAAGAAATTTATTGAAAAAGTTGAGGCGGCCTAACGCCGGGTCATCGCCTTCCCCAAGACCAACCGCGGCGTCTCGCTGATGGACGCGCCCAACGTGGTCGAGGAAAAGCTGCTCAAAGAACTTGGCGTGACGGTGAGAGCGCGGGTGAAGTAACGACGCTGCCGCAATGCCAACAAAACCATTGACTTTTCCCGGCCAAAAACCGAAATTAGACCTTGTGACGAATGTTGCAAGGTCTTTTTATTGTCCGACAAACCCATCAACTCTCCCGCAGCACCGCCACCACAACCGTCTCACTCTCCTCCTCATCGCCGTGATCCAATGCGTGTGGATCAAGCAATTGCTAAGTCGGAATAGGATTCGATAAAAGTCAAAGGCATGTGTTTGGTGGGCGACATCTGATAATTGGAAACTTTTAAAAACTGCTTGACCGGCGGCGTAGTAATCAGCCGCTACACCAATTCCCGCAAATGATCGGGCAGGTCTTTCAGCTTGTTGAGCGGAAAGCTGCGCGGGCCAAACTCCGTCCGTTCCGACAGGATCGAAAATTCGAGGATGGTTAAACTGACCGCCCGCCCGGATTCCTGATGCACCCGCAAAATCAGATGATCGGTCAATTCAACGCCCGTGGCCGGTTTGTTATCGCCAAAAAAGATTTCCAGAATGTCTCCCTCGGCATCGTAAACCAGACGCGTCGGCGTACCATCCTGGGCAATAATTTTCGTTTCAGACCAATTTTGCGACATCATGCGCCACCTTTGGGTTTGATGTAGTTGGGCCATCCAGTCACCCACCACGGCAGTCGCGCTCTCATCCTCATCGCCGTGATCCAATGCGCCGCTCATCAGCAGCGGAATCTCCTGGCTCAGTAATTCCTGAAAGCTTTGTCCTGAGTTTATCGAAGGACGCTGGAACTTGCCGGTCATTTGCCGCTTGACTTTCCCCGCCCGATTTTCAATATTAGGCATTGTGATGAATGTTTGCAAGGTCTTTTTTGTGCGGTTAATCACCATCCCCGTCAAAGAGATTTCCATCATGCCATTCTGATCAAAGATAAAGTTGGTTGGAACATAACCGCCGTTCCTTACTGTATAAAGCTGACGGACAGCGAATCATACCTTGAACAATCCACCAAAGGGAGTCTGATGTGGCTTTTAGCGACTTTCAAAACATTGAACAGGTCATCAAAAAATACCCGCTCAAAATCCGGCAGGAACGCTTTTTGCCTGACGCCGAACTCGCGCTGCCCGAATGGCTGAGCGAGAACCTGAAGTTTGCTCTGGAGGCCAAATCCGTGGACGAGAGCGAGGCGTTTTATGCCGAAAGTTTTATTTATCCGCTGCTGCAATGTGCCTGGAAACAGCATCGCAGCTTAAAGCTCTGGTCTCATAAAGCCATTGAGTGCGATTCGGTTTTGTACGGCGAGCCGGATTATCTGGTTTCGGTGCCGCCGCAGGAGGCGACCAGTCAATTGGTGAATGCACCGCTGTTGGCGGTGACCGAGGCTAAAAAAGAAGATTTCACCAAAGGCTGGGGACAATGCCTGGCGGAGATGATTGCCTGTCAAAAACTGAATCCCAATCCGCGCTGGGTTGTTTACGGCATTGTCTCGACGGGTTTGTTTTGGGAATTTGGCAAATTGGAGGGAAATGTTTTTAGCAAGCACTCTTTGTCGTATGCAATTAATGAAGCGGCCAAAGTGTACGGCCTGCTCGATTATATCTTTAAGCAATGCGAGCAGCAGGTAAACGACTCCATGCCCGTCAGATAGCGGGTTACGTAACTGTGAAGACTCTGCTCATAAACACAAAAGCCACCTCACTTGCATGTTGAGGTGGCTTTTCTTTTTGGAGCGGGCAACGAGATTCGAACTCGCGACATTCAGCTTGGGAAGCTGACGCTCTACCAACTGAGCTATGCCCGCAGATCAGACTTCCATGATCTCTTTTTCTTTATGCTTCATAAGGTCATCAATATCTTTAATGGCCTTATCCGTCAGTTTTTGCATTTCAGCCTTAGTACGGCGCAGGTCATCTTCAGTAATTTTTTTCTCTTTTTCAAAAGTTTCCAGTCTGGCAATTGCATCACGGCGGGCATTCCGGATAGACACACGGCCTTCCTCTGAATATTTATGAATCAGTTTAACCAAATCCTTACGTCTTTCCTCATTTAAAGCAGGAATCGGTAGTCGAATTGTGGCGCCGTCATTCGCCGGTGTAATGCCTAACTCAGATTGCAAAATCGCTTTTTCAATTGCCGAGATCATCCCCTTATCCCAAGGTTGAATCGTCAGCAAGCGCGGCTCAGGCGTGGCCACATTAGCCACCTGATTGAGCATCATCTTTGAACCGTAGCAATCAACTTTAATGGTATCCACCAGTGCAGTAGAAGCTTTGCCGGAGCGAAGTTTGCTAAACTCACGCTTCAACGCTTCTTCGGCGGCTTCCATCTTATCTTTGGCATCTTTGATGATGGCTTTATCCATAGTTAACACTTCTCCTTTAAACTTTAAAAAAAATAGCGGGGAGTCCAGAGTTTACTATTCTTTCGACACCAATGTTCCAATTCTTTCGCCTAACACAATCCTCTTGAGAGAACCGGTGCGGCGGATATTGAACACACAAATTAAAAGATTGTGCTCACGGGCCATAGCAATGGCTGTTCCATCCATGACATTTAACCGTTGTGTCAATACTTGCTGAAAAGTAACCCGCTCATAAAAAACGGCGTCTGAATGGCACGTCGGGTCCTTATCGTAAACCCCATCCACTTTCGTCCCTTTTAGCAAAATATTGGCTTCAAGCTCTGTCGCTCGTAGCGTCGCCGCAGTATCCGTCGTAAAAAAGGGGTTGCCGGTTCCGGCAGCCATAATAATCACGCGTCCCTTTTCCAAATGACGAATCGCCCGCCGGCGAATGAACGGCTCAGCCACAGCATCCATGCGAATTGCACTTAAAAC
Organism: uncultured Gemmatimonadota bacterium; assembly: GCA_964404765.1. GTDB lineage: Bacteria > 4572-55 > 4572-55 > 4572-55 > 4572-55 > CAYOLL01. Next base: position 6,305 of record CAYOLL010000052.1, read on the forward strand.
ACGGGTAAAAACCCCCTGCTTTTCCAAAGCATCTTGTAATGCTAAGGCATTGATTACTGTAGCCAACATCCCCATGTGATCACCGGCGGATTGGTCAATTCCGCCTTTTGCGCCGGTCATACCGCGGAAGATGTTCCCGCCCCCCAGCACAATACCAATTTCCACCCCAAGTGACTTAACATCTTTGATTTCACTTGCCAGGGCATGAACCGTAGTCAGATCAAGACCAAAACCTTTTTCACCCGCGAGAACTTCCCCGCTGATTTTAAACAAAATGCGCTTATACGCCGGGCTTGACATTATTGGGCCTATTAAAAATGATAGGGATCGTTAAAAATATCCCCCGAAGTCATGACACTTATTCCGCGCCTAATTGATACCGTACAAAGCGACGAATCACAATATTCTCACCAATCTTTGCCCGCATCTCCGTCAGATAATCTAACACCGAAATATCAGTATTCTTGATATATGATTGCTCTAACAAGCAATTGTCCTTATAGAATTTATCAAGCTTGCCATCCACAATTTTTTCAACAATGTTGGCCGGCTTACCGCTTTCCAGCATTTGCTCCGTATAAATACGGCGCTCACGAGCAACAACATCGGCGCTAATGCCATTCCGATCAACAGCGCCCGGATTAGCGGCAGCAATCTGCATTGCTACATTGCTGACAAAGGATTTGAAATCATCATTGCGCGCAACAAAATCCGTCTCGCAGTTTACTTCCAGCATGACCCCAATTTTACCGCCCGGATGAATGTATGCGTGGACTAAACCTTCACTGGCAGAGCGTCCGGTACGTTTTTCAGCGGATGCTGCACCCTTTTTGCGCAGAATCTCGACGGCTTTATCCGCATCGCCGCCTGCTTCTTCCAGAGCCCGTTTACAATCCATCATCCCGGCGCCGGTTTTTTCGCGCAAGTCCTTGACAATATTCGCACTAATATTACTCACAAAAGTTCTCCTCACCGCTATATCATAAATGACAGGTTATTATTCTTCACTACCGCTATCGGCTCCGCTGGCAGACGACGAAGGCTCTACATGGATTGCAACTGCTTCAATGGCCTCTTCCACTTTGCGACGGCGGCGTGAACGCGGCTTGCGTTTACCACCCTTTTGGTCGCCTTGATCCTCATCACCTTCATCCAGATCGGCATCACCCTTCTCAATAGCCATCATATCCTCTTTGAGAGTTTTCCGTCCGTCAGCAATACAGTTGGCCACTGTCTGGGTTATCAATGTAATTGCGCGAATAGCGTCGTCATTGCTAGGAATTGGATAGGTGATCTCATCCGGGTCGGCATTGGTATCAACCATTCCGATAATGGGGATATTAAGTTTTCGCGCTTCTGAAACGGCAATATGTTCACGCTTTGTATCAATAATGAAAAGTGCGCCGGGCAGCGTTGGCATATTTTTAATTCCACCCAGAATTTTCTCAAGCTTTTCACGCTCTCGTTCCAGATTTAAAACTTCTTTTTTGGGAAGAACATTAAATGTGCCGTCTTCGGCCATCTTTTCAATCGACTTGAGATGCTTAATATTTCGTCGAATTGTCGAAAAATTGGTCAGCATACCACCTAACCAGCGTTCGCAGACAAAATATTGACCACAGCGCTCCGACTCCGCCTTAATGACTTCCTTTGCCTGACGTTTTGTCCCCACAAAAAGAATCGGTTGACCCGTCGAAGCAACTTGCCGAAGCGCTTCCAAGGCTTTGTCCATGGCCTTAACAGTCTTTTGCAAATCGATAATGTAAATACCATTTCGCTGGGTATAGATGAATTTCTTCATCTTTGGATTCCACTTGCGGACCTGATGACCGAAGTGAACGCCCGCTTCCAATAAATCACGCATAGAAACTGCTGCCAATGTAAATCCTCCGTAAAATTGGTTTAACCGCTAATCCCATCAACTTTAAAGCCAACCTTTCGGCACCTGACTTTAAATCAAGGATTATGTGAATTTTATAAATATTACAGTTTAACGCTTTGAGAATTGGAACCGCCGGCGCGCCTTGGGTCTGCCGTATTTTTTACGTTCAACCATTCTCGAATCACGCGTCAAAAGACCTTGTTTTTTTAAAATCTTCCGCAAAGTTTCATCGACTTTGAGGAGCGCCCTGGCAATTCCTAACCGAACTGCGCCTGCTTGACCGGACAGGCCGCCGCCACGCGCTTTGGCGACAACATCATAGCTAGAACCCAAGCCGGTCAGTTGCAAGGGTTGCTCAATGAGCATATTCAGCGTGGGACGCCCGAAATATTGGGTAACCGACCGGCCGTTAACCGTCCGTTGGCCCGTACCCGGAATAAGGCTTACCCGGGCGGTCGCTGTTTTACGACGACCTGTTGCGGCAAATTCTACTGTTGGCAAAATCATTACCTCCGTAAAAAAGTTTCGTCAATCTATCTTAAAATTTCAAAGTTTCGGGTTGCTGAGCCTGATGGGTGTGTTCTGGACCAATAAAAACGCGCAATTTTGTGCGCAGCTTCCGCCCAAGTGCGTTTTTAGGCAGCATCCCACGAACGGCATGGGTAATGATCCGTTCCGGATGCGTTTCCATCATTTTTTTAGCGGGGGTGATGCGCATTCCACCTGGGTAGCCGGAATAATTCCAATAATATTTTTGCTCTATCTTGCGCCCGGTCAGCTTAATTTTTTCAGCATTAATCACGATAATATGATCGCCAAGGTCCTGATGGGGAGAAAAGAGCGGTTTATTCTTACCTTTAATTATCGAAGCAATGCGCGAAGCTAATCGACCTAAAGGTTGGTCGGTTGCGTCGACAACGTACCATTTGCGAATAGTACTTTGTTCTTCCATATTAGCTGTATGCGTCTTCATCATTCAAACTCCACGGGATTGAGCAGTTTTATAAAAAATAATAGAGTATGGCAAAATAATAAGCTTACTTTTTGCTGTCAAGATAAAAATCAATATTACAAGCTTCTTATTGCTTACGATTGGTGATTCTGGAGCATCTCAATAAAAAAAGCCCTGTCGCAAGCAAACGACAGGGCTTGTTATTCTTTACTATTCGAATCGAATTAACGCGATTCTTTGAAGACAACATATTTTTTGAGAAGCGGGTCATATTTCCGCAACTGCATTCGGTCGGTTGTATTACGTTTGTTCTTTGTTGTCGAATACGTGTAAGAACTTTCCGTGCTTACCATTCGAATAATGACACGATTTCCAGCTTTTCTAGCCATTTGGTAACCTCCTTAAAGTCTAAATGCCAAACAAAAATATTAATCTGAAATATTCAATGCATGAAAGCACGTCATAATATAAAAATTTATAGAGTCTCATAAATAACAACTAAAATGCGGGTCTGTCAAGGGCAAAATTTGGAATTTAGCCCGCAACGAAGACATTTTCTATTTCCTGAATAGTTCATCAACTCGATGATCAAAGATTGTCTCACCGGATCGATCTGGTTATTTTGCGTCTTTAGCATCGCTTGTGTTATGTTTGGGAATAATTTAGGATTCTGAATTTTTGGAATTTTTGATTAAAAATTAAATTTTATGCCGGTTACTCTAATGCCCTCTTCTACGCGAACGGTATCGGGATATTGAAGTTGCCGGATAATCGTTGCGTCTTTTGCAGCAATTTTGGCGTGGAGTCGATAGGATCCGGCGGGTAGTCCGTTCCAGAGATAGCTGCCGTCTTTATAGATTTCAAAATGTAATGTATCTGTTTTGGCCCTGCAGGCAATGGCTGTTAGCAATATGCGTTTGTTCTGCAAACTGTCTGGTCTGGTAACTTGGCCACTGATTGCGCCTGCATCACCTGGCAATTTCATTAGCAGTGCTTGAGGCAGCGCTTGTTTCCGGGTGCTTGCCATTTGAATCGGGGCGGCGATTTGTCCGCAAGGTTCTGCCGTCTTTTGCCATTGCCAATCCGCGTTTTTATCAATGTAGGCACGCAGGTGATAGGCGCCTTCGACTATATGCGGGATGACAAAATTTCCCAGCAAATCCGGACGGATAACCCGAAGCACTTTTGGAACCGAAGCTGTTGTCTGCTGCGAATCGGATACGGCAATGAGTTCGATTAGCGCGGCGGTGTAATCATCGCTTAAATGTGATATCCGGCCGCTTAATATGTTATCCGGCAGTGAGTCGCCGGTGGTAAAGAGATGATAGCGCTCAATTTTTTGCCGATTACCATCGCGATCCCGAATCTCTCCTTTTAAATAAAAATCATAGATTGTATTGAGATGTAATGAGGTTTTGGGAATCAGGCGTAAAGCCTGGCCATCCCATTGTGGCTTGAGTGGCGTAGCCGGAAAAAGACGGGCGATTTTGTCCGCCGAAATATGTTCGATATTTTCGCTGAAAAAAATAACCGGCTCAAAATCTAAAGGAACACCGGTTTCACGATCTGTCGGGACAATCTCGGTTATTTGGGGCGCTGTAGTGTCCGGCGGGCCGCCGGGCGGATTTTTTTTATTTCCGCAAGAAAAAGCTATCAAAGCACAGCCGATTATTATAATGACGTGATAGAGGGCCTGTTTGCGTCTATTCATTGACGGGTACCAAATGCTCGTTGTTGAAGATAAGCGAAACGGTGGTTTTCTGATTTTGGGTGCTGTCAATTTTAAATTCGCCGCCTTCGAGACGGGCTAACAGCATGGAAATCACTAAGCCCAGACCTGATCCCTGTTGTTCCATTTGCCTGCGGTTAAACTGCATGAAAGCGCCAATACTCTTAATCTGTTCTGGCGCCATACCCCGGCCATGATCGGTAACACTTAAGACAAAATGGTCGCCATCAGCCCGGGTTGTAATCTGGATTGCAGAACCGGGTGTCGAAAATTTAAAGGAGTTATCCAGAACTTCGGCCACGATTTTGCTTAAGCTTTCCGGCGATATCTGAACTTGTGCATCGACTAAATCCAGCACCAAGTCTGTTTGCCTGTTTTCGGCAATTGCTTTTTTGGTAGCAAAGTCGGCCAAAAAACCACGGGTGTCTATGTTGGTATGTCGCTGCCATGCCCGTTTTTCCATGGATTGATATTTTATCAACTTTAAATTGGCGTATAACATATAGTTTTCGATCAGGCGCTGCAGTCGCAAGCCGCTATCGTAGATTTTTTTCCCTAACCGGATTGTCTGTGGATCACTACCGGGATCGCACAGTACCTCCGAGAAGCCCAGAATACTGGCCAATGGCGTGCGCAATTCATGCGGCAGGGAAAGGCTTAAGTTAAGCCGCAACTCTTCGATGATGGCGCGCTCGCGTTCCAGCAGCTCGCGTTCACGAGTCAGCGCCGCGTGCAATTCGGCATTCTTGGATTGTAACTCCTCATTTTTCCGAGCGAGTTGCCGCTGCAGATTCTGGATTGTCAGATGGGTGCGGACACGCGCCAAAACTTCTTCGCAATCGAAAGGTTTGGTAATGTAATCAACGGCGCCGGCTTCAAATCCTTTAAGCTTGTCAATTGTATCCGATAGTGCGGTCATAAAGATGATTGGGATTGCCCGTGTTTCCGGATTTTCTTTGAGCCGATGACAAGTTTCATAACCGTCCATTTCCGGCATCAGAACATCCAGCAAAACCAGATCCGGCTTTTCAATTTCAATAATTTCCAAAGCGGCTTTGCCGTTATTTGCCGAAGAAAGCTCATACGGCGCTGTTTTAAAAAAGTCAAAAAGCACGCTTAAATTCGTTGGATTATCATCGACCACAAGAATGATCGCTTCTTTTTGTGACATGGCACACTCCAGAATAGGTAGGACTGTTTAGAGTTCAGAGGCTCTAAGCTAAAGTTATCCGGTAAGGTTTTCCAGTAAAATTTTTATTTTGTCGAATTGAAGATTTTCCGCGCAGGGTCGAATTTGGCCGGCAATTGTCGGATCGATGCTGTGGCCGGCCTCTAATTCGGCGAGATAAACCAATAGTTTGTCACGCTTGCCCAAAATGGCTAACTTGCGCAGCGCATCACGATCCGTAACCGAAAGCTGTGAGGATGAAGGTGCGCTTTTAACGGTCATTACCGGCTGCAGTGTTTCATATTGCCATTCCAGATTCAAGAAGCTTTTTAGAACCGCCAGCAGCTCCCAAAATTGCACGGGCTTAGCCAAAAACTCGTCACAACCGCATTCGTCAATCACTTCTTGCGGCGATAGAGATGAGCTGGCCGAAATGGCTACAATCTTGACATCCTGAAGCGTGGGGTCTTCTCTCATCCGGCGTGTGGCTTCAAAACCATCCATTACAGGCATCACCAAATCCATCAGCACAATATCCGGCCGATCTTCAGCGGTTTTTTGAATCGCTTCCAGACCGTTTACCGCTTCTACAATTTCAAAGCCAAGCGGCCGCAAGAGATTTGCCAGCACATTGCGATTGTCTGAGCGGTCATCAACAATTAAAATTTTACGCCGCGGGCCAAGATAGCCGATGACATCGTTATCTTCTTTTTCTTTTTTGACGCTTGCCTGGGCAACTTCCGGCAGCAGGAGTTCAAACCAAAAACGACTGCCTCTATTTTGCGTGCTTTCTACATAAATTTCACCGCCCATCAGCTGGATAAAACGCTGGCTGATGGTTAAGCCTAAACCCGTGCCCTCCACGGCACGTGTATGCTCCGCCACTTGTTTAAAGGCAGAAAAAATATCTGCCAGCTTATCTCCCGGAATTCCCTTGCCGGTATCCTCAACTTCAAAACGAAGCCGCTTCAATTCCGGACTCGCGCCAATGTTGGCGGCAGCGGCCTGCACCCGCAAGATAACACGTCCCTTGTCCGTAAATTTGATAGCATTACTGAGCAGGTTAAGCAAAACCTGACCAAGTCGTTTTTCATCGGCACGAATTGCTTGCGGCAAATCTGAAAGCATTTCAAAACTAACCTTCAGCCCCTTCTTTTCACCACGAATGCTGACAATTTGGACCAAATTATTTAAAAATTCGACAAAGAAAAAATCACTCGGATACAACTCCATTTTTTGGGCTTCTATTTTTGATAAATCCAAAATTTCATTAATCAAATTAAGCAGATGATTGCCGCTCCTTTCAATAATGCTAAGACCGGCGCGGACCTGAGGCTCTAAACTACGATCACGTTTAAGAATTTGGGCATAGCCTAAAATACCGTTAAGCGGTGTGCGAAGCTCGTGGCTCATGTGCGACAAAAATTCACTTTTGGCTTTACTGGCGGCCTCGGCCTGTTCTTTGGCTAATCGCAGTTCCACTTCGGTTTTACGACGGGTAATGTTTGAGCCGATCATTTCGGCGGTGGTATGCAGCAGTCGCACATCTTCCTTATTCCAAATGCGGGCATGTAAAATATCGTCAAAACCGATAAAGCCCGACCACTCGCCGCGCACATGAATTGGGATCAGCAGAACCGATAGCGTGTTGTACGGCTTGAGAAGCGTTTGAATGCCGGACCGGTCGTCATTCACCAAAATTTTTATCGGATTACCACGGTTGAGGCTGTCGGCCCAGGCGGCGTCATAAGTCCCGTATAGCAGTCGCTGAAATCGTGGATCGGGTAAAATAGGCTGGACGCTATTCTGACAGACTTCATAAGTCAAGCGCGCGCCTAATTCCTTGCCGGCGTCTAAAAAATTTTCAAAAATAAAAACGCGGCTGACTTCCGTCACCCGCAAGAGCTCCAAAAGCGTCTGGTCGATTGCATTTGGCGCACCAGCTAATAATTTTCGCGAGCATTCGGCAACGGTTTCCTCGTAGCGGAGCCTGTTTTTGAGAGCCCTTTCTGCAACTTTTCGTTCTGTTACATCCATCAAGGTGCCTTGAATCGAACTGATTTGGTTTTCGGGCCCAAAATGATAAAATGCCTGATAATGGCAATAGACCATGGCGCCGCTTTTTTGGCAGATCCGAAACTCGATGTTGCTAAAACTCTTGCTGCTAATGGCTTCTTGAAAATCTTTTTCAAAAAAAGTGTAGTCGTCAGGGTGAATGTGCTGCCAAAAGAGCGCATTATCCGGTTGAACTTCGCCCGGCTCATAGCCCAACAGATGATAGAGCTGATCGGACCAATACGTTTCATTGATTTTCTGATTTATTTCAAAACTACCGATGCTGGCAATATATTGGGCATTATTCAAGCGCGCGCCAGTCAGGCGAAGCTGATTTTCGGCGCGGGCGCGTTCGGCAATTTCCTGATGAAGCTGACCGTTAATTTGGGTAAGCTCTTCTGTGCGCTGTTCGACGCGGAGTTCCAATTCATGAGTCAATTTTTTGAGCTTTGCGTCGGCCTGCACCCGTTCGAGAATTTCTCCCATGAGTTGATCATTTTTTTGCATCAATTCAAAGGTGCGCTCTTCTACACGCTTTTCCAGAACTGTGTTGGCTTCATACAAAGCCGATTCAACTTTGACCCGTAATTGGCGGCTTTTATAGCGATTCAACAAAATTTTCAGGCGATTGGAAAGTTGCTGGATATCGAGCGGCTTGGTCATAAAATCATCCGCGCCGGCATCCAAAACCGACGTCAACGCGCCATGATCCGTATGCCCGGTAACTATCATGATTACGGTTTGACTACCGGTGGGCAGCTGTCGAATTTTGGCGCACAACTCTAACCCATCCATGCCCGGCAGTCCGATATCGGAAATTATAATCGGGAAAAAATTTTCCTGATAAAACGCCAGCGCCTTTTCTCCTGACGTTATGACTTTAGATTCCAGATCAATACTCTTAGCAACGCGGCTGAGTAAAATACCAATCGTTGGATCATCTTCAACAATCAAAAGCTTCATACTTCACCTTGATATTTTTTGACTTTTGTGAACCTAAATTATTCACCACGAAATACACAAAATACACGAAAGGTTTATGAATTAAAACGTTACATATACTCTCAACGGGCACAAGGTTTTGCCACGAAGACTCAAAGACACGAAGAAAAGCCTTTATTTTTGCTTATTTCGTGACTTTGTGTCTTCGTGGCGAAGTGAAAAATTATGCCTGTGAAAGTATAGCTCGGACAAGCAAAACTCAAAGTTCTGACGTAGCGTTCTGCAATCCTTTATTTTCGTGTGTTTCGAGTATTTCGTGGTTATTTCATGAATAATTCAGGGTGAAAGAATGGTTACATAAAATGCTTACAGCAATTTCTGACCCAGTGATACGGCAACTTTTTGCCTGAACGCACGCCGTGCTTCGGGATCCATTGGCTCAGCCGGTCGATTTTGATAGACCCAGGGTGTGTCCAGGCGCAACGCTTCCGGTTCTGACAAATAGCGCGGACAAATATGCGCGTGCAGGGCAGGCTGTTGATTACAAAAAATAGCATAGTTGATGCGATATGCGCCGGTTAATTCCAGTAAGACATCGCCGACTACACTCATGTCGTATAGAAATGCGCCGCGCTCCTGCGCCGGCAAATCGTTGAGACCGGCCACCACCGGATCAGGCAATAACAGGCAATGCCCGTGCAGTAAAGGTTGATCGGCCATGACAACCCAACCGGAGGGAACCCGACAAATCAGTCCGGGATGTGTGCCCGCCCGTGCTTCTTCCACACGTCGGTGAATGAGAGTTTGTTGCTCCATGTTACACCTTTTGGATTAATTGAAACGTTTTTATCTCAATGACGATACGCCTAATTTACCAACCCGGTTCTTATTTGACAAGCTAAAAGGCAACATTGCGCCTACCTGATTCAAGGCTTTTATGGCAGATCGTAAAAAGACAATTTTCTCCGGCAAATCGTTTTGAAAAGTGTCCGTTCTTTTTTTAAGGCATAATTTGTAAATATTATGCATATTCCGAGTGGGAAATAATTGACAAACCGGCTCCAATATTATTAACTGTCTACGGAATCAAGGCGCACAGCCGGGAAGTTTCCTGATAACGCGGCCATAACCGATACACCTGGACAAAGCTCGCTTTATTAACATCATCAATCGACTTTGATATTTGACCTGAAAGGGCACCATTATGGAAAATATGTTGTTCACTTCTCTTGAAAAAGAGCGCGCACTTGTCGTTAAAGCTAAAAAGCTTTTTACCGAATCGGAAGTCCCGGCAGCAGCCCTTAAATCTTGTGGGGAAGAATTGCTCGAAAACTACGAGATTCTGGTCAATCAATTAGCCGACTTAAACCTGTCCCTGCAGAAACAGATGAACGAAATTAACCAGTTATCTAAAACCGATCCACAAACCCGGCTGTCAAATCGGCTCGATTTTTTGGAAAAAATGACCTATGAAACACACCGGGCAGAGCGCAGCAAAAAGCCTTTCGCCATCGTCATTGCCGATATTGACAGCTTAAATGATTTTAGCACACGCTACAACTTTGAATGTCGCGATATCGTTGTGCTTGCCTGTACAGATATTATCAAATCCCAAATTCGTAAGCAGGATTTGCTGGCACGCTGGAGCAGTGATCGTTTTATCTTACTGTTGCCGGATACGGATACTGACGGCGGGCGGATCGCGGTGGAAAAAATTCAGAAACGGCTACAAGAGACATCGGTTGTCTATAAAAATGATTTCTTAACCGTTACATTGTCCTATGGCATTAGTATGTACCGGGCGAATTTAACCGTTGAAGATTGCATCCTGCTGGCTGACAAAGCTATTGCGAATGGCAAAAAACCAACTGCTACGTCTTGAAGCGCAGCAATAACCTTAGCGGAACCCGCATCCATGAACCAAGTGTCCTCCCCCGCAGCTTCTTCACTTTTTGAAACTGAAGCAGAGACCGTTATAAAATCGCAGCAACTCCTGAGCCAAAACAACCTTTCCGAAGCGGAACTACGGCGGGAATATGCCTATCTGAGTGAGCGGTACAACCAACTTTTACAAGACGCAGTTAAAAGCAGTTATATAACCGACAATTATCACCGTGAGACCACTGCGGCCAATAATGAAATCCAGCAGCACAAGCAATTGCTGGCGGAAACTTTTCAACAAATCCGCTACGATGAGGCCAAGCTTCTGGCGCTTTTTGATAACGCTGTGGTCGGCATCTGTATGTTGGATAAAAAAGGCCGGTTTGTTCATGTTAATTCGACGGGTTTGCACATGTTGGGCGATACGGATCCGGAAATATTTCAATTGACTATCCATGACATCATCCACCCCGAAGATCGGACCGAAAATCAGATTTTGTTTGAGAAACTCACAAATGCAGAAATCAATCAATATCAAATTGAAAAGCGCTTTACGCAAAAAGATGGCTCCAATTTTTGGGGTATATTTTCTGCGTCAGCCATCAGGTCCCCAAACGGTGGTACTGAAGCCATCGCCGGCATTCTGATTGATATTCAATCGCGTAAACAAGCCGAGCTAAATCTGTTAATGCTAAAAAAAGCGATGGAAACAACCGAAGTTGGCATTACAATAACCGATCCGGAAGGACAAATCGTCTATACAAACCCCGCTGACGCGGCAATGCACGGATATAGCGTCGAAGAGCTGCTGGGTCAGCGCGCCAATATATTTACCAAGCCCGACTGGCGCATCGACATTAAACTGAGCCGGGAAAATTTTCAAGACTTCATTAACTGGAAGCGCGAACGCCTGAATGTTCGTCGCGATGGGACAGATTTCTATGTCCGGCTTGTTTCAAATCCGATTCAAAATGACAGTGGGGAAAAAGTAGGTGTGGTCACTGTCTGCGAAGATATTACGCAACGCAAGCTTGCTGAAAATGCGCTGCGCGAGTCGGAACAGCAGCTTCGGGAATTAAATGCGACGAAGGATAAATTTTTTTCAATTATCGCCCACGATTTAAAAAATCCGCTGACAACACTGCTGGGATTTTCCGAGCTCTATTCCGAAAAACATAGTGAGCTTGACCCGGAATTAGCGCGGGAAGCCTTTAAAAACATCAATGATTCCTCGACACACTTATACAAGCTGCTGGAAAATTTGTTGGAGTGGGCCCGCGCCCAAACCGGGCTTATTGAATACATTCCAACAGAGTTTTCTCTAAATTATGTAGTCGAAGAGTGCTTGCAATTGCTATTTTCCAACGCTCAAGCCAAAAAAATTCGACTGGAATCCAAGATTCTGGAAACGACCCACATCTTTGCCGATCGCAATATGGTCACAACCATTATTCGAAACCTGGTCTCGAATGCCATTAAGTTTACACCCGTCAAAGGGTACATCCATGTTACGGCGGAGAAACTGGACCGCCATGTCGAAATTGCGGTGCATGATACCGGCGTTGGTCTGACGCCTGATGTTAAAGAAAATCTGTTCCGATTAGACACCCATCACACAACCACGGGCACACAAAATGAGTCCGGCACAGGCCTTGGGTTAATTTTATGCAAGGAATTTGTCAGTCGGCATGGCGGGGAAATCTGGGTCGAAAGTGAAGTCAACCGCGGCAGTTCATTTAAATTTACGCTCCCGGCGTCAAAGAATTAGGTGAATAGGCTGTAGGCCTTTAGGGTTTATGGCCTTTTGCATGTTTCACCATCTTTGCGTCATGAGCCCGTTGCATAGCCTTACAGTCTAATAGTCTAACCACCTAAAAGCCTAAATGGATGGAAAAATGAGAGTTAAAGCAGCGGAAGTTTTGACAAATGCCGGGTTAATGGCGGATGTCGTCAAGTCTTTAAAAGGTGGCGAAGTTATCGCGTATCCAACCGATACCGTTTATGGACTCGGTTGCGATGCCTATAACGCGCAAGCCATTGATAAACTTTTTCAGCTCAAAAAGCGCCCACGCAAGCAACCGGTCAGCATTTTATGCTGCGATCTAATGGACATGCACCGTCAGGCTGTTATCCCCGGCTTTGCGTATGAAATCATCAAAAAGCTTTTACCCGGGCCCTATACCTTTATCCTGCCGCTTAAAAATCCGAAGCTGAAGCCATTACTCGGCGATAGTCAAACCGTCGCTATCCGTATGCCAAAGCACGTGCTTTGTCTGGAGATGGCAAAAAATTTAGGCTCGCCTATCGTTACGACCAGCGTCAACTTTTCCGATGAGCCGCCGATGCAATCCGCTGAACAAATAGAACGTATTTTTTCTCTGCAACTGGCGTATCTTATTGACGAGGGGCCTTTGGGCGATGAACCCTCCAGTTTAATTGACTTAACCCACGATGTGCCGCGTATTTTACGCGAAGGCAAGGGCGATGTCGCAATGTTTTTGTAGCGGCGTAAATCCATCAAATCCGCGTTCAATCTTTTGAATGGATTGTAAATGATCTGGCTCATTGGCGCACAAGGCATGTTGGGGCAGCAAATTGCTGCGGAGTTGACCACTGTCGGACTCACGTTCGCGGCTTCTGATCGTGAAGTTGACATCACCAATTTGGCGGCTGTTCAGGAATTTGCCAAAGCTAAGCCACTCCACTGGATCATTAATTGCGCGGCCTATACCGCCGTTGATAAGGCTGAGGCCGAATCGAAAGCCGCTTATGCCATAAACGATCAGGCTGTCGCTAATTTGGCCTGCATCGCCCGGCAATTAAATGCGGTACTGATTCACTTTTCCACTGATTTTGTTTTTGACGGCGAGCTGCGCCGACCCTATCGTGAAGAGGATCCGCCAAACCCACTGTCCATTTACGGCGCGTCCAAATTAGCGGGCGAAAAAAGGATCGTTGAAAATTGGAGCCGCTATTATATTTTTCGATTGAGTTGGTTATACGGTGAGCATGGCGCAAATTTTGTCAAAACCGTTATTCGCCTCTGTCGGGAAAAACCGGAATTGCGCATTGTAAACGATCAGATCGGTTCGCCAACATCCGCCGCCGGTGTTGCCTGCAATATCGTCCGGCTTATTCAGCATGATCCGGCGAGCTATGGCTTATACCATCTATCGGATTTGGGCGCGATTTCCTGGTTTGATTTTGCGGTACAAATTCAGGAGTTGGCTTTAGCGTATGGGATTTTACCGGAAAAACGACCTATTCACCCCATTTTAACAGCGGACTATCCGACACCCGCCCGACGACCGGCTTATTCAGTGCTGGATAAAACCTGCGTCATTAACCGTCTTGGCGCTGTTATAACAGACTGGTCAAAAAATCTGGAAGCCTTCTTTGATGTGACCCACGGCCCGAAAACCTGATCGGAATTAATTATCCTGATAAGTATCGTCATCCTCAGTATCTGCGCCAGCCTCTTTCTTCTTCACATGGAACGTATTTTCCAATCCTTTAACCAGAGCAGCCTTGTCCTGATCGGAAAGCCTGGCCTCCGAATGCATTAATGTATATATCAAAGGCGGCATTTCGTCTTCTTTCAGTTCATCTGCCGCTTCATCGCCTTTATTTTTTGCCCGTCCCCATTCCGAAACATTAAATTTTGAACGCGCTTCGGTCACATCACTTTGGATCAGCCAGGAGACCGGGGCGATATTGCTATACCAGGGCCAGACGGTTTGGTTGCTGTGACAATCGCCGCAAGCCTTGACAAATAGATCATGCGTCTGGGCTGTGCTCCAAAACGGCTCGGCTTTTACCGGCGGGTTGGTATGGTCGCGGCCATAAGGTATGAATTGTAAAATTAAAATAACAAGGGTAAAAGGTCCGCCCCACATTGAAATTTTCTTAAACATAATCAGCCTTCCGTGCTATAATTTCGCAAGATAATGACAAACAATTCACAGGTTCATGGGATAAGATGGTGAAACCTTGCGAAGGCTTCATTTGAAATCCGCATGTTTTGTGCATTGAAGCCTTCGCAAGGTTGGGTTTCCACAAACTTGTTCCATGAACCAATTCACACGATTATAAACCCCGACGTAGCCGACAGCGTTCCGTATTGGATGCGCCCGCTGTAAAATTATCGGTCGGTAAAAAGATCGACTTCCGCGTCTTTTAAGCGCGGATGTCGTTGGTCTTTGGCCGATACGATCACCTCACGAAGCGGCCAGGCGATCGCAATATCCGGGTCATTCCAAATAATGCCGCGATCATGGACCGGAGCGTATTCGGCGGTGGTCTTGTAAACAACATCGGCAACGGCGGAAAGCGTTAGAAAGCCGTGCGCAAATCCCGCCGGGATATACAGCATCGCGTTATTTTCCGCCGACAAAACCTCGGCAAACCAGCGGCCAAAGGTCGGCGAGCCACGGCGAATATCCATAATCACATCCAAAATTTCGCCGGCTGCGCAGCGCACCAGCTTGCCCTGGGCAAATGGCGGCAGTTGATAATGCAGTCCGCGCAGCACGCCTTGAACCGAGCGGGAGTGGTTGTCCTGCACAAATTCATCGGCAATGCCGTTGGCGACAAAATCGGACTTCTTGTAAGTTTCCATGAAAAAGCCGCGCTCGTCACCAATTTTTTTCGGCTTGACGATCAATGCGCCGGGCAGCGCGGTCGGGTAAAATTCAAAAGCCATGCGTGAGTAATTTTCGCAGATATTGCCCATAAGAATTGGCGGCGCTGAATGCCCCGGCCAGTTTTTCTAATTGCAAAGCGTCGATAAAGCCCATCCGGTAAGCGATTTCTTCGATACAGCCAATCTTCAGACCCTGCCGGTCTTCAATTGTTTTGATAAATAGCGTGGCGTCGGTCATAGCCGCGTAGGTGCCGGTGTCCAACCAGGCAAAGCCGCGTCCCAACTGCATTACCTGCAGATCACCCAGTTGCAGATACGCTCGATTTACATCGGTAATTTCCAGCTCACCCCGCTCAGATGGCTTGACCTTTTTGGCGATTTCCACAACGCGCCGATCATAAAAATATAAGCCGACGACGGCATAGTTGGATTTGGGCTGCTGCGGTTTTTCGACAATGGAAATCGCTCGCCCGGTTGGATCAAATTCAACCACGCCGTAGCGCTCCGGGTCGTTGACGTAATAGCCGAAAATGGTTGCGCCATGTGTTTGTTTGGCGGCTTCCTGCAGCATCTCGGCCAGGCCGTTGCCGTAAAAGATGTTGTCGCCCAAAATCAGCGCCGCCGGCTCGCCGCCCACAAATTCTTCGCCCAAAATAAAGGCTTCGGCCAGACCGTTGGGCTTGGGTTGAACTTTGTAGTGCAGATTCAGGCCCAGGCTTGCACCGTCACCAAACAGATTCTCAAACTTGGGCAGATCGTCCGGCGTTGAGATCAGCAGGATGTCGCGAATGCCGGCCAGCATGAGCGTGGACAGCGGATAGTAGATCATCGGTTTGTCGTAGATGGGCAGCAGTTGCTTGCACATCACGCGCGTAATCGGAAAAAGCCGGGTACCACTGCCGCCGGCGAGGATGATACCTTTCATAAGCCGTTTCTCAGATTTTGATTATGTGATTGATCAATACCTTAGTAATTATTTTCTTGTCTAACTTTTCCTGCATGACATCCCTACTGTGTTTACTTTAAGACTGCGTAGTTTTCCCAAACCCAATTGCGCCCATTCCGAAAGCGCCGGCTCAATCCCGCTGAAAATCATATTGCCGGCGGGGTCAATAATAATTTCTGCCGGCGGCGTCTGTCGAATATCCGCCCGTTGATAACGATTGGACAGAATATGAATTTTCTGGTTGGTTGAACCCAGCAAGCCGCTGCCCAGACGCAATGTTTTGACAAATCGACCGGCAACCAATACATCCGTAAAAGATAAAATAGTCGGGCCATAAGGAATGCTATAGATTTCCTCAATGCGATAACCGGAAAAAATCAGCACGGACAATTCGGTTTCCTGCTTAATACGGCGGGTCAGTTCCCACAAGCCTTCCGGCTGTTGAAAAGGCTCGCCGCCGCTAATGCTGATTCCCTCAATTTGCGCAAGATGGCGCATAATTTCGACCATTAAGCCATCGACGCTGATTTGCTGATTAGGTCTTGCCGAGTGTGTTTCCGGATTAAAACAGTCCGGACAACTCAGCGTACAGCCTTGAAACCAAACGGCAAATCGTTGGCCCGGTCCATTGGACCGGCTATTCGGAATAATGGCGTGTAAATTTAAATTAATTACGTCCGTGTTAAAATTAGTCATTTTTGCTTCTCTAAGACTTGGATGATGACGGCCTTGCTTAACAGCCAGACGCCTTCTTTTTTTTGAAGAATAGCCTCAACTTCATGGGTTTCATCAGTGGCATTTCCACCCGTTGTTTTTCCGGTTAACCGACCGGTGACGATGGCCTGAGTTGTTTCGCCTTCAATCTTCAAGCGCAGATCATAAAAGTCAAAGGCGATATCGGCAAAGGCGGCGCGAGCCATGGCGGCGCGTTCAGCGATTTCCTGCCGCTTATAAGAGCCTTTGAAGGATAATGCCTTGATTTCCAGATAGCAAGGGTCCGTAAAAAAATTGCCGATGGTTTTGGCCTTTTGCAAAGCAAGCAGCGGCGGTTCATCCGCAGCCTTGTTGATGTTTGTCGCCAGCGCGGCAAACTGTTGGCGGATAGCGACATCATCATGCTTGGCATAAAAAGCGTAACCCATAAAGCCGGCAACTATGATCACCAGGATCAAAACAACGTATTTGCCTTTCATTACACCAACCTTTTTAAAATGACACTTCTATCGTGTTTGTTAGCAAGTTTGAAAAAAGATTCCTGCTGAATGACATCCACGGCCCCGGTCGCTTTCCACAAACTTGTACCAAGAACCATCGTGCAGATAAAAACAGCTCATGGTTTCTTCGGCCTTTGAAGTTCATCATAGCGCGTAAAGGCCCGATCTCTGACGTTATATAAAACCTGTTTCAAGTCGGTCACTTTGGCCGGGCGGCTTTGTACTTCGTCCAAATATTTTTCTACCTCTGCCAGACTATCGGCCGCAGGAAATGGCACAGCGCTTCCCTTTTTAATTGTTTCCTCAACATGCTGTTCAACCAGGTGATTAAAGTCAAAAAGATCAAACATTTGGTCGAAGAATTGACCCAAAAAATCTTGCACATCGCGATACCGACCCTTTTGTATTTCCGCCTCGATATACGAGAGCTGCTCTTCGGGAATATTTAAGGATATCGTTGTTACCATGATACGACCTCCATAAAATGTAAAGACTTGTGCTCAAGGCCAATCTTGCACTGTTTATCACGAATTGTCGTGAGAATACCGTCAGACGGTTTTGTTGTCTTCCACCCACAAGTGCGACAGATGAATAATTACTTCCGCCGCCTTTTGCAGCGCAATCTGGGGAATCCACTCTTTTCGGGAATGAAACATCAGGCCGCCGGCAAAAATGTTCGGGGTCGGCACGCCCAAAAAGGTGATGCGTGCGCCGTCGGTGCCGCCGCGAACCAGCTCCTTGCGTACGACCAGGTCGGAGACTTGCTCGATGGCTTTTTCACCCATTCGCACCACTTCCGGATATTGGTGCAGGATTTCTTTCATGTTTTCATACTGCGTGGTGACTTGCAGGTCAATCTTCAGGCCGGGGTGCCGCGTCTCAAAAAAGTTAATCAGATTGTGGAATAAAAGAACACGGCGGGCGTTACCTTCTTTGTCAAAATCGCGCAGTAAAACTTCGGCAATCGCCTTTTTCTCATTGCCTTCCAATTTATAGAGAAAGTGGTAGCCTTCTCGCTCTTCGGTATGCTCCGGCGTATCGTGCTCCGACATGGCGGCAAAAAAGCGGGTCGCAATACCAATGGCGTTGACCAACCGGTTTTTGCCCATACCGGGATGGACGGGACACCCGCGAAAGGTAAGCGCCACTTTTTGAGCATTAAAATTTTCCGTTTCAAACGAGCCCAAAATGCCGCCGTCCAACGTGTAACCGTATTTGCCCCATTTGGTTAAATCCACATGGTCGGGGCCTTCGCCAATTTCTTCATCCGGCGTGAAACAGATCCGAATCTCCGGATGCGGCAGATCTTTGAAGCGATCAAATGCCGCTGCTGCGGCCATAATTTCGGCCACGCCGGCTTTATCATCCGCGCCCAAAAGCGTCTGCCCGGAGGCGGTAATGATGTTTTCGCCGATAAACTCCAGCAATTCCGGGGAATCGTCCGGGCTGAGCGTCAACTCCGGATCGTCCGCAAAGGTGATGACGCCGCCGGCGTAGTTTTCATGAACAACGGGTCGAACGCCGTCGCCGGACTCCTGATTTGAGGTATCCATGTGGGCGCAGAAAGTGATGGCCGGGCCTTTTGCGCCGGGCGTAGCCGGGAGTGTCGCATATACATAGCAATAGGCATCTAATTCAACATTTTGGGCATTCACCGCTTCTAATTCTTCTTTCAACAACCGGCCCAACAGCCATTGTCCGGCTGACGACGGATGCGTTCCACTATTGGGATCCGTGGTTGTATTAATTTGGACATAGCGCAAAAAACGCGTTGTTGCTTCATGACGAAGAAAATCTTTAATTTCCTGACGGAGCATATCCAATCCTTTGGGTGGTGGTGAAAAAGAGGCAAAAACCGGGTAGCAACCCCTGTGAAATCTTAGATATTCGCCTCATTTATGCCGAGCGATAACTATTTCAGGCTAACGGCCAAATTATGGCTTATTTACAAATTGTCAACTCTTTATTACGCTGAACTGCATTTGAGCAACAGGCTTATACCGGTTTGCAAGCAAATAAACGGTGTCATTTTGAACGCGAGAATCTTTACCGCCAAGTTCGCTAAGTTTATCGCAAAGTTACACTAAGTTTTCTTTTTTTTGCGTGACTCCGCGTAAGGCTCTGCGAATTTTGCGGTTAAAATTTGCCTTATGATATACCCTGAATTATTCACAAATCTTAACGCAAACGTCGCAATTGACGCTAAAAACGCAAGTTGCGAATTTATATCTTAAAAATGGATTATGAGGCAACCTAATCTTTTTAAATTCAGCTAATTTAAAACAAATCAAGCGGTTGCGTCGTTTGCGCCGTTTGCGTCTCTTGCGTTTATGAATTATTCAGAATACTTGCTTGCACCGAAAATGGCTCACGCACAGACACCAAGTTAAGCTAAACCTTACCGTAATAAACCTTGGTGCGATAGATAAATGCGACCGTGCCGGCGGTATTATAGCGGTCGAAAATTTCGCGCACGCCGGTCATTAGCGGCTGATGATTGGGATGGTCTTCTTTGGGGACGTAGGATGATGAAAGCATCCGACCTTTCACGCCGTCAAAATCAAAAATCTGCTGATTATCAAAAGCTTCCAGCTGATAGCCGCCCGTGCCAAAAAATGCGGCCAAAGTTTCTTCGGCCAAACCGCGATGATTGACGTGCGCATAATCGGTTGCATACATTTTTAGCAAATCATCGTAAGCGCGTAAAAATGGCGTGGCATCTTCACGGGCATTCCAAATCAGGGCTACGGTACCGCCCGGTCGCAGAATGCGCTGGAATTCTTGCTTGGCGCGGCTTGGGTCAAACCAATGAAAAGCCTGCGCCGCTGTAATCAAGTCCACCGAATGATCGGCCAATAACGTGTTTTCCGCGGTACCGTTGCGGCTGTGAAATGTAGAATAGCCGTTTAAATCGGTCTCGGCTGTGGCCCGCATCTTCTCGTTTGGCTCGACGGCGTACACCGTAGCGCCGAAATCCAGCAATAATCTGGTGAAAATACCCGTGCCGGAGCCCACATCTGCAACTGTGGCGCCAGGCCGCAGCCCGGCCTGACTGACTAACAGACGCAAAATGTCGGCCGGGTAACTCGGTCGATATTTGGCATAGTCATCAACCCGGTTGGAAAATCGCTCAACAGAATTGGTTGCTAACATAATGGTCTCCTCTGACATTAGAATTAGAATTACACGATTTTAAGCCGAGCAGCGCTAACCTGAATAATTCAAGACCGCCACCAAAGCACGGAAGCACTAAGTTTCACAAAGTTTGTTGAAAGTATAAAATAAATGCTCGCATCCATCATTATCCCAACTTATAATCATCCGGAGCTAACCTGCGCCACGCTGGCCGGTTTGCGTCAGCAGACGTGCCGGAATTTTGAAGTTGTCATCGTTGACGACGGCTCAACGCCGCCTTTTGCCGACGCGATTTCACCGACGGATTATCCTTTCCCGCTGCTGATAAAAACGCATGCCAAAAATCGTGGCCGGGCCGCCGCTCGTAATACCGGTATTTTGGCTGCTCGTCACCCCCTGCTCATTTTTTTGGATGGTGATATGACGGTTTCGCCGGACTTTGTGCAGGCCCATATCCGCAGTCGGCAATACACGGCGCCGGCAATTGACACAGTAGTCATCGGCAATATTCGCTTTATCGACGCCTTAAAAAACAAGCCTCTGGCCCGCTATCTTGATACCCGCGGCGTGCATAAGCTGAAATTATTTGACAATATTCCCTATCGCTATTTTGTGACGGGCAATTCGGCGCTGCCGCGCCTGCTACTGGAAAAAGCCGGTTTATTTGACGAATCTTTTCCGCGCTACGGTGGCGAAGATTTGGAGTTGGCTTGCCGATTGCATCATGCCGGAGCACGGTTTGCCTATTGCGGCGAGGCTATGGCATTCCACCATCAGTTGCCGGATTTGGCCGTGCATTGCCGCCGTATGAACGAATACGGTCGTTATTGCCTGCCGGTTTTGCTGCAAAAACATCCGCAAGCCGCCGGCTTTTTGCACATGGAATGGGTTGACACCTCATTTTGCCGGTTAGATGACCGGCTGAAGCAAGCGCTTGGCCGATTTTTCTTCCAACCGCCTTTCTTTCACATAGCGCAAAGTCTGGTCGAAAGTTACGGGTCTGATTATCTTCAATCAATTCTGCTGGATTTTTTGACCGGCGGAAATTATCTGCTCGGCTATCGGCAATATCTGAAAGCTGAAGGGAAGGCTTTAGCATAATATGTGCGTAATCCCACCTATATGCGCCGGTGTAAGGGTTAACCTGTCCTTGACTTTTTCGCCGCCGATTCGCTTCGCATCGAATGGCCGTCAGGCGCGGCGCAACCGCTGACGCAGGTCGCCGCCGATAAAATCTTGCGCCTGGTTGAATCTGGCGGACAAATCGGCGCCTTTTATCGTAACCAGCTTCAATAAAACTATCCCAATCCGTTTAATCCGACCACGACCATTCGCTATGAACTGGCGCGATCCGACTATGTTCGTCTGCGTATTTACAATGCTACCGGGCAGTTGGTCAAAACACTGGTGAGTCAAACCGAACCGGCCGGGTTTGACTAAGTAGTCGGACAGAATTAATTTGGTATTTTATGTAGCACGATTTGCCCAAATCGTGCCCGCGAATCAGACAATTCGCGCTACAAGGATTACCGGTTTTATTTTGTCCGACTACTAATGTCGTCTGGGACGAGCGGAATGAGGCTGGCGCAGAAGTCGGTTCCGGCGTTTATTAATTACTCGCCTGGATACGCCGGACTGTCATGCCGGAATGCTTTTATCCGACATCTTGTTTGCCTGTAAGAAGATTCCGGCTAAAATGCGCCGGAATGACATGCCCTAAAAATGAAAGATTGAGCCCGTTGAAAGTATAACTTGATAACACTACTGTTACACGGCGTAAGTTCGTGTGAACTTAAACCTGACGGGTTTTGGAAACCCGTCAGGTTTTGATCGTCGGAAAAATTCACACGAATTTAAGCCGTCAAGCACTACGCTAATTATACTGCATCCGATCCAGCAATTCTACAATCAAACCGGCCACGGTTTTGACTTTTAAAAAATCTCCGGCAAATTGCATGGCCCGCGGATGCGTATCCGTGACAACGATTTGCTCAAACAATTGGCTTTGGCGCAGTTTTTCTATGGAATCCCCCGGAAACAGGCCGTGGGTTGCCACCGCCGAGACTTTGCCGGCGCCTGCCTCACGATAAGCTTTCGCTGCGCTCATCAGCGAGCTGCCGGTGCGAATCATGTCATCGTAAATGATCACATGCCGGCCCTGCACATTGGCGTTCACCGCGCTGACCTGTGTATGGCCATCCTCAATGCGGCGCTTGAGGATAAAGGCGGCCATGACGCCCAGGTCGTTGGCTAATGATTCAACCCACTTGGCCCGCCCGGCATCGGTACATGCCAACACATAATCCGACTCGGCGATTTCCCGAATCGCCTCCAAAATGACCGGCTTGGCATAGACATGCCCGGAAGCAATAGAACCTTCAAAATAATGCGGAATACCTTCGGCGTGAAGATCAATCATAGCAATACGGTTGCCGTTGGACGCGATAGGAATAGCCGAGAAAAGCCGCGCGCGTGATTTGGCCGTGACGACTTCGCCCGTTTTAACCGCCCGCTCCATTGTAGAATAGCCAAAAAAAGGAACAATAAGGGTGACGGTACTGGCGCCATATTTTGCAATCGCGCAAGCCAGGTCATATATTTCCATAGTCTCAGTATCGGATATTGTGCCGCCAATAATGACAATGTCCCGATAAGCGACATCATCCAGAATTCGCTGATAACGCTCGCCATCCATAAAGGTGCGGCGCTCCAGCTTACCCGCATCATAATGCCCGATTTTTGTCACCTGATCCGTCAAATAATGATAAGATGACGAGCCGTAAACAAGCAGACGATGGTGGCTCATAAGGCAATCCCCCTGGCTTTTAAGATGAGGCTCATTTTAAGATCGTATAACGACTTTTCAATTCCAACAGGATATTGGTGCGGATTATCAAAGCGCTTGATGCCTTGATGAAACTCGGCCTGGCTAACCAGAGTTTTCTTCTGCAACTCATGAATGCTGGGGGAGTTATACAGTCGCTGGCCCTTGCGAAAAGCCGGCACCAGCAAGTCCACGTAAGGCGTTTCCGGCCCAACGCGCTTCTGGCGGGTCATGTCCATGGGGTCAATAATCGTGCAGCCCAGGGACATATCGGTGTTGACGTCATAGATCACATCGGCCATGCACTCGCCGTTATGGTAATAGCGCCGCACTTGTTGGATGCCCGGCGTGGAGACCTTGATGGCTTGCTCCGACAGCTTAATTTTATGCTCCCAGACGCCGCCGGGCTTGCGAATGGCCGCCAACTTATACACGCCACCCAAAGCCGGCTGATCGTAGGCCGTCACCAGCTTTGTGCCAATCCCCCAAATCGAGATACGGGCGCCCTGATCTTTGAGACTGGCGGCGATCCGCTCATCCAGATCGTTGCTGGCCACAATTTTAGCATCGGGAAAACCGCCATCATCCAACAATTTGCGCGCCTCAATACTCAGATAGGTTAAGTCGCCGGAATCCAGCCGAATGCCGACCATCTCATAGCCGCGCTCACGCAGCTTTTTGCCGGTGATGATTGCATTTTTTACACCCTCCAGCGTATTGTAGGTATCGACCAAAAAGATGCAGTTGTTCGGCATGGCCTGGGCATAAGCTTCAAATGCCTCCAGCTCGCTGTCAAAGCACATGATCCAACTATGGGCGTGAGTGCCACGCACCGGAATGCCGTACAATTTGCCGGCCAGCACATTTGATGTTGCCGCGCAACCTCCGATATAGGCAGCACGGGTGGCCGTCAGGGAGCCGTCAATACCCTGAGCGCGGCGCAGTCCAAACTCCAGAATCGGCTCGCCTTCCGTCGCATGGCAAATGCGAGCGGCTTTAGTGGCAATCAGCGTTTGAAAATTAACAATATTCAGCAGCACCGTTTCGAAAATCTGGCAAAGAATAAGCGGCCCCTGAACGCGAATTAAAGGCTGATGTGGAAAAACAACTGTCCCTTCCGGTATGGCATCAATATCACATTCAAATTTTAGCTGGCGGAGATAGTCAAGAAATGGCTCGTCAAAAAGGGGTTTGCTATCATTCCCATGCAAAGTTCGCAAGTAGTTCGTATCGGATTCTTCGATGCGAAAGTTATCTAAATAGTCCAGCACGGTTTCCAACCCACAAGCAACGGCATATCCGCCGCCAAAAGGGTTTTTGCGATAGAACATGTGAAATACGGCCTCGTGATTAGCCATGCCGATTTTCCAATAACCATAAGCCATGGTAAGCTGATATAAATCGGTCAGCAAGGCCAGCGATTGATTATAAGGCAGAATATTAAAGCTCATAAAGGCTCCTTTTGGTTTAAAAGTGTGGATTTGTGTGATGAATAATTCAGGCTTAGGGTCCAAATTAGCCGCAAATCGCATAGCTGTCAATTGTCTTTTTGTATTTGTGTGTAAAATTTGGCGGCACAATTTAAATGCAGTCGGTTAACGCATACAAGTTTTCCTTGCTTCCATTCAGAGGGCGTATTAGTTTATTTGGCGTATTAATTACATTTGCAAGAAACGGTGCGATATATGCCTGATCTGCGCCGTCGTTCGGGTTCGGTGTACGGGGGAATAGTGAAAAAAGAGTGTGATTTAAACGGTGTCTGGCAAATCAGACCCGTCGAGCGTTTTTCGCAAGAATATTTGGCCGGCAAAGACAGCGATAAGGATTGGTTAGAGCTAACTGTACCGGGCCAATGGCAACAACATCCGCAGTTGCAGACGCATCAGGGTAAAGTGGTCTACCGCCGGGTATTTGCTTTTGAAGGCGATCCTGCCGCTACGTACGCGCTTCATTTTGAAGGCATTTTTTATGCGGCAACCGTTTATTTAAATGGCAAACGGTTGGGCGGGCATGAAGGCTATTTTGTGCCGTTGTGGTGCCTGGCTCCGGGCTTGCAAAAGGGCGCGAATGTCCTTATCGTCGAAGTAGAATGCCTATCGCGCGAGGCTGAGGCCGAAAATCGTCAGATTATGGGAATATTTCATAATCTACGCTACTTTCCGGCCGCCTTTAATCCCGGTGGAATATGGGGCGCCGTCGGGCTGTACGCCGTAGATCGCTACGCCATTCGCCATGTACTGTTTCATACCATTTCCCTCACGGCCAACAGCGCCACTGTTGAAATTCAAGTCTGCGCCAACTCGTTACACGACGAAAATGCCACCGCGCAATTTTCCATCGAACCCCTCAACTTTGAAGGCCCCGGCTATCAGTGGCATGAGACCGTCCGCTTACGTAAAGGCGCTAACACCGACAACTTTAACCATAGCCTGGCCACACCAAAAATCTGGTGGACCCATGATATAGGCTTTCCGGCTGTTTATCGCCTGACCGTGCGCTATGTGTGCAATAATCAAGTTTGCGAAAGCTACACAATGCCGGTAGGTGTCCGTACCGTCAGAATCGAGAAAAAGCGTTTTTATCTGAATAATCAAACCTTGTTTTTGCGAGGCTGCAACTACGTTCCGACCAGACCTTTTTTAAGCGCGGCGGCACAAGACTTATGCGAGGATGATATAAAGGCGGCGGCGGCAGTCCACATTAACTGCTTGCGTGTCCGCGGACATGTTGCCTTGCATGATTTTTATGAAGCATGCAGTCTGAACGGCATCTTGGTTTGGCAGGATTTTCCCCTGCACGGTCTGTATACCAAGCAAATTGAGCCGTTAGCCCAAAAACAATTTCAAGAAATGCTCCATCTATTAGGCGGCCACCCCTGCGTTGCGTTCTGGTGCTGTCATGACGAGCCGTTTGCCCGTCCGGAAGACGCCAAAACATTTTGGGAACGGCTTAAGGCACGACTGGGTCGTTATATTGGCAATTGGTGTCAGAATGTGCTGGACCCAAAATTGTATACAATTGCCCGCAGTATGAAAACCGGGCATATTGTCGTGCAATCATCGGGTATGTGGGGACTACTTGGCAGCCCGTCGGATGTGCATTTCCATTGGTCTCGGGCGAAGTGGTGGCTGGAAAACTTTGAGACAATGACCCACGCATTGATGCTGAACAATCGTATTGTCTCTGACTTTGGCGCAGAAAGTTTACCCTGTGCCGAAACGCAAGACGAAATGCCGGTCAAAGGCCGCACCGATTCCCCGGCGGCTATCGACAAAAGTCAGGCAAATCAAGCGCGTATTCTTAAAACTTTTATCGAAAACTTGCGCTTGCTTAAATATCATAAAATTTGGGGCTTCTTTCTGGCTGATTCTCACGACCTATTTCCAACTGGAGGGCCGGGCATACGAGACGCTGCACGGCGACCCAAGCAAGCCTATGAAATTGTCAAAGAAGCCATGCGGCCCAACTGTCTGATCGCCAAAAATTTAGTGAATCGGCGTTACCAATTGGGAGACGTTTGTTTGATCCCGGTTTTTATTCTTAACGATACACAGCAAAAACATGACGATATGACCATGCATATCAAAGTAAGACTTATCCGCAAACTTTTCTTGGAGACGACGATGAGCACCAATGTGGAAGCAGATGCTATCGCGACCCAAATCAACACTATTTTTTTCCGCCCACAACAATCCGGCCTGCACCATCTCTGGCTTAGTCTGCTCCAAAACGGCACCGAGGAACCTATTCTCACGCAATATGACCTGCCGATTATTTAGTGTCAATTTCAAATGGAATAGATCAGTTTTAGCCCGCTGGCCAATAATAATAAGCCGACAGCGCGATCAAACCATCGCTCGGACACCTTCCAAAAAAAGTGATTGCCGACGTATATTCCGATGAATAAAATCGGCACAGATAGCAAGCCCAGCCGGATCACATCGGTACCGCCAAGCCTCTGCCCAAGATACGTCAGCGCAGTCGAAGCGGATCCGGCCAGAAAAACAATCACCAGCGTTTGACGAAAAACAGCTTTGACAAATTGCCGCTTGAGATGAAAAACCAACAGCGGCCCGCTGATGCCAAACAGCCCGCCCATAAAGCCCGAAATAAAACTTACCAGCAAATCTAAAATTGAAAAAGTTGCCGGAAAGGCATCCAGCAAAGCATCGTCGGCGCCGCTACGCCGTCCTAAAAACCATGCCCCCAGAATGATGATAGCTACGCTCAATATCGGCTTGAAATGTTGCTCCGGAATCTGCGGAAGCAATAATCCGCCCATAACGCCGCCGGCGGTCAGCGCGACCGCCAGGCCCAGCCAAAAGCGATGCCCCGTTCGAACCGGGTTAAGGACGAGCATGTATAAACCGGCCAGCGCGTCTAAAATAGCCGACAAAACAATGGTTGTATGCGGCCCAATGAGCAACGAGCCCAATGGAACGATAATTAACGCCGGACCGAAACCCGTTGCGCCTTTGACAAAATAGGCCAACAGTACAATCCCTAAAAATACAATGTCCGTCGAATTCAGTTGCAGCATCAGGCAATGCTGCCGGATTTGGCCAGGACAAAATCTTCAACCGGCTTACCGTCAACCAGATGCTCCTGTATAATCCGCTCTAACACCGCCGGTGTACAGGAGTGATACCAAACGCATTCCGGGTAGACAACAGCAATCGGACCTTTTTCGCAGATGCGCAGACAGTTGGCTTTGGTGCGAAAAACGCCGCCTTCCCCAGTCAGCTTCAGCTCTTCCAGACGTGTTCTGAGATAGTCCCATGAGGCCAAGCCGCTCTCTTTATCACAGCATTTTGGTTTGGTCTGATCGCAGCACAGAAATACATGCCGTTGAATTTTTTCAATGCCTAACTTTTCAAGTTTTAATCTGAGCGCATCGTCCATTTTAATCTCCGATTTGTGGAGTCATAAACTTCAGTTTGCATTTACTTGCAAGTTGAAGTTTGCGATTCCGGTTTTGAATGGTATGATAAAAAGAAAACCCTTGAAATCATTATGCTTCAAGGGTGTTTATTAAGAGTAGTAAACTTCAATTTGCTACTCCGTTATTGAATAAATTGGATTTAATGCAGTTAGTTATTGTCCAAAATACTTGACCATTTTTACTTCTGTTTTTACTCCGGGCAAAACGTCGTATGTAACTTCGTCCATAAGTGTTTTCATCATATAAATTCCTAAACCGCCGCTATGATACTCCGCCAGATAAGTCTCCATATTCGGATCATTGATCGCATCAATACTAAATCCTTTGCCTTTATCCAAAATACATATTGTTACCTTATCCCGATCTATGAAAATTTTCAGTTCAAGGGTGCTGTCTTTTTCCGACTCAATATATGCGTATTTAACCACATTGGCGCAGGCTTCATCTACCGCGAGCTCAATTTGATCAGTTTGATCATCATTAAAACCGACCTTGCGCATCAACTGGACGACAAAATTCCGAATTAACTCCAAATAGTCAGAATCACTCGGAATTCGCATAAATATCTCTTTTGGGCTGTCTGTCATGGCAATCATGGCCTCATATTCGCTTAAGCTGCAAAACTAGCGACGCCGAAATCGACATTATCATAAGTCTCATAGAGGGTTGTAAAACCGAGCAGATCAAAGACTTTATAAACTTTTTTGGATAAGTTGACAAGCTTTATATCGCCTTTATTTTCGCGAATATGCTCAATTTGACCCATCAACACGCCCAAACCGGCGCTGCTGATATACTGCAATGCGCCAAAATCAATTACAACTTTAAAACGCTTTTGCTCAATAAGCCCAACAAGCGTCTTTTCAAATTCCGGCGCCGTATGCGCATCGATAAAGCCCTTTACCGAAATAATAGCGATGTCTTTTTGAAATTGTACTGACGCCGAAAATTCCGACATGCAATCCTCCGCTTCATCACTTCTATTACAAATTGTGATTACTTTAAACTTTTAATTCTTGTCTTTCAGACTAAGCAACCTGCCTGTCATGTTCAAGACAATACTATTGACAAAAACATCTCACGCAAAGTTGTCAAAGCGTAAATGAAATGTGGACTTGACTCATTTCCACCTTCACGTGAGATATTTTTAGTCCCGATTTGACTGCGAAAACACACCCGGCCGGTTATTTAAAATCGGCCAAAGCCGCTTCTTCCGTTGCATACGTTTTGAAAACCGTGGACAGTTTTGTCA
The DNA here is from genome assembly GCA_964404765.1 of uncultured Gemmatimonadota bacterium. Taxonomy (GTDB): domain Bacteria; phylum 4572-55; class 4572-55; order 4572-55; family 4572-55; genus CAYOLL01. The sequence goes on from CAYOLL010000052.1 coordinate 35,869, forward strand.
GCGTGAACAGACTGATAACCCGTTCAGCCATATTGGTCAGGCGCATGTCGCAGCCTTTACTTTTGGCGCTCGTAAACCCACTAACAATCATGCCCAAACCCGTACTATTTACAAAGGTAACGCCTTCGAGATTGATCAGAACTTTTTTATATCCTTTCTCAATCATCCCGTTAATATCATTTTTATAGATTTCAACATCTTCCGGCGCGCCCATTAGCTTCCCATTCAGGTCTAAAATGGCCACATCGCCGACTTCTCGGATTTTGACTTTCATTTTTTCCTCCACATTGATACGAATTGATTGTTTTATGCAAGTTTTTGAGGGCAACAATTCTACTTTCTAAGGTAGCATATCAAGCAAAACCTGTCAAGAAAAATCAAGGCCGTCATAAGGGAACTGAAAAAGCCCGGCTATGCCAACTGTCACTAAATTTCTTTTCGAACAACCCGGCTCGTAATTCGCCTACCGTTTGCAAGGTTTGATCAAAAACAAGAGTTTCACCGCCGACCTGACCTGCCTGGACCAGCTTTTTAAAACCGAGCCGATCCGTTGCATGAATTTCGTCATTTTCACGATAAAAAATCAAGCTGCGGTTTAGTCCGTCAAGCCCGAATTGTTCTTGAAATCGTTTAAAAACACGCACTGAGCTGTCAATTGAACAACCAGATACGCCACCCGCCAATTCCTCTGCAGCAAGCATCAAAAACTGATCCTCGATCAAACAATGCGCACCTTTGACCGGTGTCCCGTGCGAATGCCAGCTTCCTATAAACTCTTCTAAATTGCGGATTAAGGCCGCCTTCTCATTAGCATTAAGCAGACGCGGAAAAGCATAGACCCATACCTGCGCCTGATCTGAAAATGTTGTGAACCATCCCATAATGTTATTTTTCTTTCGCGTATTATCCCAAGTCAAACCATGAGCGGGTGATCTTGAAAGTGGGATTATGAATTAAGAATTAATTAAGTGGTCAAACATTACGAACTTCTTCGATAACGCTATGCACAACACGTACCGGGGACTTGTACATATCCCGAATGTCTTTAATGATGCCCCGTTCCATTCCTGCAACAAAAGAAGCTACAATATCCGGATCAAAATGTGTACTAATATCATCTTTAAACATATCCAAAACCTTTTCCGAAGTCAATCCCTGCCTATAAGGCCGGCTGGTGGTCAGCGCATCGTAAACATTGGCGATACTAATCATGCGCGATTCTAATGGAATTTCTTCGCCCTTTAAACCATCAGGATAGCCGCTACCATCATAGTTTTCATAGGCATGGCGGATAATCTTGGCAATTGGCCGCAAGAACTCCAAATTGGAAGTTAGCTCATACCCATAAACAGGGTTGCGCTTTAAAATTGCAAATTCATTCTCATTTAATGAGCCGCTTTTATATAAAACCGAATCGGGAATACCTATCTTGCCGATGTCATGCAGCAGCCCGCTAATATAGAGCTCATCTAACTTTTCCTGCATCATCTCCACTGTTTTTCCCAAAGCGACTGCGTATTCAGCGACTCGCTGAGAATGCCCCCACGTATGTGGATCCCGAATTTCCAGCGCTTTGGTCAGGGTTGAAATAACATTAAGCGTAAAAGTAACCTGATCGCGCGTTTGCATCGTCAACTCCTTCAATTGGTTATGAGACCATTCCTTAAACTGCTCAATAACTATTGGTAACCTTGCGAAGGTTTTTCTGCAAATATGATAAAGTTGTGCACCGAAGCCTTCGCAAG
>CAYOLL010000053.1:0-35647 GCA_964404765.1 uncultured Gemmatimonadota bacterium
GACCCGATCCGCATGAAATAAGGATCCGAGTGCTACAGCGCGGAACCTGGGCTAACCTTGCGAAGGCTTCAGTGCACGATTTCACAAGTTTTGCAGTAAAGCCTTCGCAAGGTTACCCACGCTTTTTGAGCAATTATGTACTAGTCAACAACCTTTCACACACTTGTCATGCCGGAATGCTTTTATCCGGCATCTTGTTTGCCTGAAAGAAGATTCCGGTTAAAAACATACCGGAATGACACCGACAAAAAGTGTTCTAAAGGTCGTTGACTAGTACACTTTTTGAGCAATTACCATATAAAACCATAACGGATTATTTTATAATCTGTTATGGTTTTTTATTTTCTATGCAATTTCTCAAAAAGTGTTGGTAAAACCAAACCTTGCGAAGGTTAAACTTGCGGCGGAAGTCAATATTTTCACAGGACTTGAAAGGTTAGGAACGTGTATTAAATAACTTCCGCATTTCAAGCCCCATCGGGGCGATCCGTTTGTAGCGGACGGCAGTCCGAAAAGAACCGTACAGCCCCATCGGGCGACCCGTTTAATGTGCAGGCACGATTTTTACGCTCACAGGCCGTCCCGATGGGGCTGATTCGGATGTGGTTCGTTTTCTACAAACGGGTCGCCCTTACAGCTAAAGAACAGGTCAGTCGCCTAAATGCGGAAGTTATTTAATACGCAATCCTTAGCGTACAATCCTCGTTCCCAAATTCTATTTTGGAACGCATTTGCAGGCGAAACTTTGTTGCGCATCTTGTTAATTTGATTGAAGATCGGCGGAAACAGAATTTCCGTTGTTAAAAATTTGGCGGAAGAGCAAGAAATAATTCATCGGCCGGAACTTTTGCGGCATTTTAACTCGTTATTGCGAACGGCTTTTGCGAAGCGATTCGTCACTTTAATTTTCGGGAAAGACGTGATTCTTGTGGCGAACTTTACCCAAAGCTGTTTAATTTTGCCGATACTTAACCGATTTTAAAAAATCTGCCTATTTTTTTATCCATCATCTTTCACCTTTCTCAAAAAGGAGCTCCCCATGAAACGGTTCATTTTCACGATCGGCGTCTTATTGGCTTTGGCCGCCTCGACGGCCCAGGCCCAAATCTCCGCCTCGCTCAATGTGCAGGGTGTGTTGCGCGATAACACCGGCAAGTCCGTGGCCGACGGCGCGTATGCCATGACCTTCAAATTTTACGACGCCGCCACTGCCGGCAATCTGGAAAGAACCATCAGCAAAAGCAGCGTCACCGTCAAAAACGGCGTTTTTAATCTCGTGCTGGATGCTGCGGATTTAAGCACACTGACCTTTAGCGAGACCTATTACATTGGCGTCAGCGTCGCGGGCGGGTCGGAGTTTCCTACCCGTGTGCAGTTAACCTCGGCCCCGTACGCCCTGTCGCTGATCGGCAGCGGCAACTCTTTTCCATCCAGCGGCAATGTGACGATTGGCCCGACCGGCAGCGGCAGGTTGGGCATCGGTACGACCGCCCCGGCCATTGATCTGGCCATTGGCGATACCGATACCGGTCTGGATCAGCAAGGTGACGGCGTCTTGACCATCAAAACTAATAACACGGAAAGAATGCGTATTAACAGCAGCGGCATCGGCATCGGTACGACCAGCCCGACGATAGATTTGGCGATTGGCGATAGCGATACCGGTTTGGATATGCCGGTCGCCGGGGAGTTGTCCATCCTTGCCAACAACGTGGAAAAAATGCGGATTAATGGCACCGGCATCGGCATCAATAAGGCCCCGGAAGCCGAATTTTGCGTCCATGCCACTACCGGCAATGTTAGTCAACAATTTACCACCAGCGATTTGACCGGTGACTTCGAAGTTGGGCTGTACTCCGGTAGCGGTAACGCCTTTATTTGGAATTCGGTCACCGGCGGCGACATTCGGTTTAGCACCAACTCCACTGAACGCATGACGATTACCGACGCCGGCCGAGTCGGGATCGGCACCACCAGCCCAACAGCCATGCTGCATGTCAACGGCAGCGTGAGCCGGGATAACGGCGCATTTACCTATTACGCCTTTACGGCTTGTCCCTCTGGGGTAACCACTTTTACGGGTTGCGGGAGCGGCAGTGTTCCCACTTCGATTTTTGCGACAGGGCGAGTCGTCGGCTCCGAGTTTAACGCGACCTCGGACGCCCGGGTCAAGAATATCGTCGGCGTTTCCTCCGGCGCGGCCGATTTGGCGATATTGAACGCATTGGCGGTGACCGATTTTACGTATCGGGATGTGGCCGATAACGGCGGGGCGGTCAAGAAAGGCTTTATCGCCCAGCAAGTGGAAGATGCCTTCCCGGAAGCCGTGCATCAATCGCGTGAATTTATCCCCAACATCTATCAAGTCGCGGAAAAAACCGTCTACGACGCCGCGAACCAAACTTTGACGATCAGCCTGAAAAGCGCGCCTGACCTAAAAGTCGGCGACAAAGTACGGCTGATGGCCGAAGACACGCAGGAAAAGGAAGTCATGGCCGTCAGCGGCGCCGGCTTTACGGTCAAGGATTGGGCGGCGGATACAAAAGAGGTGTTTGTCTATGGCAAAGAGGTGGATGACTTCCGCGTGGTGGATTATGACCGCATCTTTAGCCTGAACGTCAGCGCTACGCAGGAATTGACCAGGCAAATGACTGCGCTGCAAAGCGAAGTCAACCGGCTGAAAAGCGAGAACGCCGAACTGAAGCAACTCAAGGCCGAGATCGCCCAAATTAAAGCGGCTTTGTCCGGCAACAACGCGCCTGTGATCAAACAAACCAACCTAAGCCATTAAGAAATGACATTTCTTCGAGAAATGTCATTTCTAACAGAGGAGGTAGATATGAAATTGCAATATAAGAAATATCTCCGCGGGCGATGGGCGCTGTGGGTTAGCATGATGCTGGCGCTGATAAACGTCTCATCGGCGCGGGCAATTACCTGCCCGGACAATACCCCCTGCTCGATTGAGATGATCGTCTCCTACGGCGGCATGGGCTACTCCACTACCGTCGATAATGAGATGACGTTGACCATCGGCCAGACATTGGCGGGTGAAATGGGCGGCACGACCGTCTATGGCTACGGGTTAGGTTTTTGGGCGCGGCTGCTGTTGGAACCGGCCCCGCCCATCGTCACGGCCACCGATGGCGATTACCCCGACAAAATTGTGGTCGGCTGGCGGCAAGACGGCCTCAGCCCGGCGGCGCAGGAAGGCTACAAGGTTTACCGCGAAGGTTCGCTTTTGGCCACTGTTGGTTTTACGGTGGATGAGTATCAGGATTTTAATATTCTGGCCGGTCAGTTTTACAAATACGAAGTGCGCGGCATCAACGAATACGGCGCGAGCAATCCGGGCGACGACATCGGCTTTGTCAATCCCAACGGCGTCATTACCGGCAAGATTGACACCGAAAACGGCCGGCCCATCGCCGACGCGAACGTGACGCTGACCCCGCTGGTCGGGCGAGCCATGACCTTTGACGGCGCGGACGATTACGTCACGATGGGCGATAAAACCGGGCTCAATTTTAATCGAACCAACCCGTATACGCTGGAAGCCTGGTTCAAAACCAGCAGCTCCGACAGTATGGCGATTCTGTCGAAAATGGACGCCAGCGCCAATTTAACCGGCTATGATCTTTTTATGGCCGGCGGCAAAATCAACGCCCATTTGATCAATAGCTGGTCGTCCAAAGCCATCCGCGTGGAAACCCAAAGCGGCGGCTACAACAACGGGCAATGGCATCATGTCGCCGTGACGTACAGCGGGAATAGCATCGCGAGCGGATTTTTGATTTACGTGGATGGGGCGTCCGTGCCGATTACAGCAATGAACAACTCACTCACCGACACAACGACCAACTCCGCGGCCTTCAATATCGGCGCGCGCGATGAAGCCGATAACTTTTTCGTTGGTTCCATAGACGAAGTGCGGGTTTGGAACATCGTCCGCAGCGCCGATCAAATCAAGACCTACAAAGACCGCACCCTGACCGGCAAGGAATCCGGCCTGCTCGGTTATTGGCAGTTCAACGAAGGCTTGAGCGACAAGGTTTTTGATCTAACCGCCAATAACAACGACGGCACGGCCAAAAACGGCCCGACCTGGACGACCAACATGCCCGCGGTCTACTTAGTCGGCACGACCGATGAAAACGGCGATTATATGATCGGCGGCATCAACTACGGCTCCGGCACGACATTTACCGCCACGCCATCCAAGGCCACGGAGATCAATTCCTACTCGCTCTTGCTGGACGGCACGAATGATTTTGTCGAGGTCCCGCACGACACCTTGCAGCATCCGCCCCATTCTTTCACCCTCGAAATGTGGGCGCGGCGAACCGTCAGCGGCAGCGGCGAAAAAATCCTGGCCGGCAAGTACGATCTGGACGGCGGCGCGCTCAACGGCTATGTCCTGCGCTATGACGACAGCGTCAATCGCATCGAAGCGGAACTTGGCGACGGCAATGTCAGCTATGCCTTGAACGGGACGGCCTGGAATCTGAACCAATGGTATCACGTGGCGCTGGTGTATAGCGGGCCGGATGACTCGCTGTGGCTGTATGTGGACGGCGCGCGCAAAAGCGCCACCGCCCCGACCGGTCTGGCCTATGGCCTGAATCCGACCGACAGCAACTTGCGTTTCGGCGCGTCCCCGACCGGAGCGAGCGGTTTTTTCAAAGGCCATTTGGATGAAATCCGCCTGTGGAAGATGGCTCACAGCCAACCGGAAATTGCCGCCAGGATGAACAATATTTTATCCGCGGATGAGGTTGGCCTCGTCGCGTATTGGCAGTGCAACGAGGGCAGCGGCGACATGTTGATGGATATGGCCGATGACGGTAATATCGCAACGCTGCCCATGAACGGTGCGCTGATCAACACCGATGAGGCCGGCGCGGCTACCGTCTGGTCGCCGTTGTCAAAAAACGCCGAAACAGTCGTGCACACCTTCTCGCCGGAAACGCGGATACTGACCTTGACACCCAGCAACACCGCCATCAATAACGTGGACTTTATGGATCAAACCCTGATTGCGGTGACCGGTTTTGTTCGCTACAACAACACCCGCTGCTTTGCCAAAGATGTGGAAATTTTGGTAGACGGCGTTTCGTATATCCCGCCAGTCAAGACCGATGCGAACGGTTACTTTGTGGCCGAGTTTGAACCGGGCACATCCCACATATTGACGCCGTTTTATGGCGATCATAACTTTATCCCGGCCAATTGGGAAATCGTCAACATCATCTCGCCGGTGGCCGGTCTGGTCTTCAAAGATCAAACCGTGCGGGCATTACACCTGGATATTTTTGGCGGCCCGGAAGGCTGCAAGTCGCCGATCATACCCTCGGCCGGCAAAATCGTCGTGACCTACCAAAGCACGCCGTCGTGTTTCACCTTGACCGACACGCTGGACACCGGCGTCCGCCTGACCCGGACGGATTTGCCGCCCTTGAATTACAACATCACTGTCCAACATCCCGCCCCGGGCGTAGCCATGGATGGCATTACCGTTTCGCTGCGTGATTCGACCAATCTCACCCGAAGCATGGCTTATCGCAAGACCATGCAGATTGCGGTCAGCGGTTTGCCGGCGAGCGCGTGTCCGGCGGGTTATAATTCGCCCTTTGGCGAAGCGATGGCCGATTTTCCGGTTTTGAAGCAACTGGATCAGACCTACAGCATTGATGTGGCGGCGCAGGAATCATACGTAGAATTTGTAGGCGGGACGGTGTGCGACCTGGATACCGGCATGGTGGACATTTACAATTACATCGCCGATAACGATCCGACCGCCCCTGACCAGGTACCTTTCAAAGACGGTCATTTGGTCGAGCCGTATACCTTTAAGGCCGGTCGGCCCAACTTTGCCGGCGGCGGGCTATTTCCTTATACCAAGACACTTGAAGTCACAGTGCGCGAGTTGGTGGCCAACCCGGACACGACGACCAATGAAGAAACGCCGCTGATTAATGGGCGGATCGGAACCGGTTTGGCCCGGGCGTATGTCACCGGCATTCGCAAGCGGGAAGGCGGTTTTACCACGTTGATGCAAAACCCGATTTTGCCGCTTTACATTCTGCGTGATCCGCCCGGCGACGCCAGCTTTGCCGGCATAGCGAAGGAAACGAGTTTTTCCACGCGCTATTCCATTTCGTTTTCCAACGGCGTGGATGCTAGTCTGGATTTTAAGTTTGGCGGCGGGACAACCGTGTCAACTTGTGGCGGTATTGGCGTGGCCGTATGCACCATGACGCTGGATACGGAATCTTCGGTGACGGTTCATGCGGCGGATATTACGTATGAGGCCGTGACCCAAAAAGAGATGCAAATCACGGCCACTTTTGCCGAAGAATTTTCGACCCTGGCCGAAGAATATCGCGTCGGCGGTGGGGCGGATTTGTATGTGGGTTTCGGCTCCAATATTCGCATCACCGAGGCCGACGAACTGAAGCTTACCGGCTGTAATTTTTCCATCGCCACGGCCATTGCCGCCGATTCACTGGGTATTGAGTCCATGTATCTCTACACCGATTCTTATATTCGCAATTATTTGCTGCCTGGTCTAAATGAGTTATTAACCGCCTTCCGAGATTCGGTGTTAGCCGGTCAGACCCATTTGGCCGCCGATACGTTGCGCTATTTCAAATCGGTCAAAAACTGGACGGCCATTGTGGACACCAACGCCGCGCTTAAGGCCAAAGCGGTGCAGGATCCGGCCAGGCTGAAGCACTCGCTGTCCTTCGACAGCAACTTTGGCGGTTATACAATCACCAATACGCGCGACACCACCCGCGCGGTCACTTATGAGCACACGATTTCCAACGCGCACGGTGTTGATATCGAAACCGACATCAAGATCATCTTTTTTTACGTAGGCACGAACATCACAGCCATGTACCGGCACAGCCAGACGTTCATGGGCCTGCTGGATGACCCAATATTTGGGAGTACGCCCGGCGGCTTCGATACCACCACGGTGCGCACGACCAGCGTGACCTTAGCCGATAACGACCCGGACGACTTTTTTTGGGTGCAGATTTACGATGATGGCGTGTACGGTAATGTCTACAAACTGGTCGGCGGGGCCACGTCCTGCCCATGGGAACCGGGCACGCTCCCACGCGAAGGTGTGCAGCTCAGCATGACCGGTTCCACTTCCGGCGGCTTTAATGAGGTCAACATCCCGCCCGATCAAGCGGCTATTTACACCCTGAATCTGGCCAATACCGGCCAAACCTTTGAAGACTGGTATTATAATGTTTCCGTTTCGCAGGATGTGAATCCGCATGGCGCGATTATCAGCATTAACGGCATGGACCCGGCCGCCATTATGGGCGTGTTGATCCTGGGCGCATTTGGCGAAAACACGCTGCAGATGATGATGACGGTTGAGCGCGGGCCTCTTGCTTATGAGTATGATGACTTGGAAATCGGGCTGGAATCCGGCTGCGAAGTCGTAATTTGGGAAGGCAAGTTGGCCACGACGGTGCAATGCGGCCCGGGCGGCGGCGAACCCGGCCCGACCTGCGCCCACAAATTCCAGGACTTAACCAGCTTTGACGTGCACTTTCTGCGCCCATGCAGCGAGGTCAAAATCACCAGTCCCGGCAACGACTGGCTGGTGGACGGCAACGCCCCGTCGGATACCGTCTGGGTGAATGTGGCCGGTTATGACCGCGCGAACACCGATTTTGCCCGGCTCAAGCTGCAATATCGGCCGATTACGTCCGCCCGCGCTACGGGTCAAGGCGGCCCATCATCCATACCGATGAGCGCAACCGACACCAAGCATCAAAAAGCCGCTTTGGCTGATGAAATGGTTGTGACGGCGATGGACGAATCCTTCATCTCTGTTCAAGCGGTCAAGCCGAATCCGCAAATTTTCGAGTCGCTGCCCGCTAACATCGATCGCCCCATGTTGCACATGGCCCGAAAAGACGGTTCCACCTATTGGCTGCCGGTGGAGACGCCCGATGAGGCGGAAATGCGCATGGCTAATGATACGGCGGAAGCGCAAAGCGGCTGGATCACTTTTCATACCATTGAGCGCACGGCTATTCCGGCCAGCCCCAACTATATGCTGCTGCCCTGGGCCACCGGTGATTTAGACGACGGCCAATATGAACTGCGAGCCATGACCGAGTGCGTAAATCTGGATAATCCGCGCGGCTACTCCACGCTGCTGTCCGGCGCGTTGGAACGCCGCCCGCCGCAAGTGCAGGGCCAGCCCCAACCGGCCGATGGCGTGCTAAGTTCGGGCGACGCCATTTCCGTCACCTTTAACGAGCCCGTTGACTGTATGGCCATTGCCGCTATAGACGACCTGGAGTTGATCGATACGGTCACCGGAAATAATGTGGTTTACGATTGGACCTGCGCCGACGGCCAGATTTACTTCACCATCGCCATGAGCAACAACATCTATTACGAAGGTCACGCTTTACGGGCGACGGTGAGCGGCATTGCCGATCAAGCCGGCAACACCATCACCGAGCCGATTGAATGGGAATTTTATGTGGATCGCAACCCGGTGCGCTGGAGCGGCGGCGACATCACCGCCGAGCAATATCCGGACGAGCCGCAAACCATCACCCGGCAATTGGTCAACAACGGCGGGACCGTCATGTCCTTCGACTTCACCGACTTGGCGCCTAATCCGGGCCGTTTGGCCATTCAACCGGCCGGTTGGATGACAATCACGCCGGATAGCGGGGTTGTTCATCCCGGTTCGGCCCAGACCATCACCATTCGTTTTAGCGAGGCGATGAACGGCGGGGCGTACAAAGACACCTTGTTTGTCCGCACCTCGCAGGGTGACGAGGCCATGCGCATTGACTTGCAGGTGATGTGCCGGCCGCCGGCCTGGACGGCCACTGCCACGCAGTACCAATACAGCATGACCGTGACCGGGGCCATTGCCGGCCTTACCCCGCGTCTGACCACCGTTGTCGGCGCCTTTGTGGGCAGCCAGCCGCGCGGCATGGCCCAGCTTGTGCGCGAGACCACTTTTAACGACACGCTGTTCTACTTGACGGTTTTCAGCAATGTGCAAAGCGGCGAATCCGTCACCTTGCGCGCCTACGACAGTTGGAATTGTCGTGAGCTCGGTCAAGTCTACAACGCCTTCAGTTTTCAGGCTGATAGCAACCTGGGCCGGCCGAATGCGCCGTTTTTGATTAACCCGACGCAGCAAGTGGCCAAAAGCTACAGCTTTACCAACGGCTGGAACTGGTTCTCGCTGAACATGGCCCTGGCCGATATGGAACTGAATGCGGCCTTTGGCGGCACGGCCTTTTCGAGCAGCGACCTGATCAAGAGTCAGAGCCAATTCAGTCAATACGTGGCGGGAACAGGTTGGATCGGTAGCCTGGCAACACTGAGCAACAGCGTGATGTATATGGTCAAATTGGCCAATCCAACGGCCTGGGAATGGGTCGGTTATCCCATCACTCTACCCGCGTCGTCCATCCCATTGGTCAGCGGTTGGAATTGGATCGCATATCAGCCGCCAAACGCAATCAATGTCAATACCGCATTGGCTTCGCTGACAAACGCCATGACCGGCGACCTGATCAAGGGGCAGACAACTTTTGCCCAATTTGTGGCCGGGGCCGGTTGGTTCGGCAGCTTGACCACGCTGCAACCGGGCAGCGGTTATCAGATTAAGGTAATAAATCCAGGGATGCTGACCTATCCTACGCCGCCGTCGGCTGCTATAATTGACGAACCGGGTGATGATAAGGAAGCGGCGCGAACTTTAGCCCTTGTGACAGATGATGGGCGGATAAATTTGCCGTTACAAACAAGCTGGCAATTTGATCCGGCCCAATTCGAACACAACATGACCGTCACGGGCGTCGCTAAATTTGAAGGGCGCGAAGCAACGAGTGATTTTAGCGTCATCGGCGCATTTGTCGGTGGTGAATGCCGCGGCATAGCCGAGCCGGTCTACATTGAATCATTGCAAAAATCGTTTGTCTTTTTGATGATCTACAGCAATCAGGCATCCGGTGAAACGGTCGAATTCCGCTTGCTGAAAAATGGCGAACAGACGGAGTATTTTGCTGATGAAAACGTAAGCTTTCAGTCCAACCAATCGTTGGGCGGCATTGAGGCGCCTTTTGCCTGGACCTCTGCGCCGCTGGACATAGAAGCGCCGAATGTGGCTGTGCCGACGCACTTTGCCTTGTCGCAAAACACGCCAAATCCCTTTAGCGCTTTGACAACAATTCAATACGCCTTGCCGACAACGGCAAATGTAGAAATCACCATCTACAACGTGGCCGGACAAAAGGTGCGGACGCTGGTGAACGGCAAACAAGCCGCCGGTTATCGCAGCGTCAATTGGGACGGCGCAAATGAGGCAGGCGAGCGGTTGCAATCAGGCGTGTATTTCTATAGGCTGAAGACGGACGCGGGGTTTGAGGAAACGAGGAAGTTGTTGCTGGTTAAATAGCTCGGCAAAATAAATTTTGCTGCTCCAGCCTCTTGATCTGCGGGTCAAGAGGCTTTTTTTTGCATTGGCGCGGAGGCAAAAAAAATCGGTGATTGCCCCAATATTTTTGCCAAAAAAGCAAAGATTTGACTTGTTATATAGATACTAAGTGCATTGTAAAATAAGTTTTTATATCTCACGCGAAGGCGCAAAGACGCCAAGAAATACGAAAAGCCTATCTTTCTTTATCTTTAACTTTGCGCCTTCGCGACTTTGCGTGAGACCTAAAAAAACTTAATTTACAGTGTACTAAGCGCTCGTGCCTATGTGTTCGCCGCACAAAACCTGCACCTCGATACCATCTGCGGAATCGTGCTGCAAGTCTGCCTCGAAGCAGATACGATTCGGTTCAAATAATAAAACCAGAGTAGATCCGCCAAACTGGAAAAGACCTTTTTCCTGTCCTTTATTAATCCGCCCGGGTATATAGGTTTGGACAATGCTGCCAACATTAAGCGCGCCGATTTCTAAATAGCCGATGTCGCCAAAATGATCGCTATGCAGCAACATTACCATGCGTTTGTTTAGCGCAAACAAATGGGGCAACCGAGCCAGCGCAATTGGATTGACCGAATGATATTGACCCGTAATCAACCTGGCCGATTCGGCCAGACCACTGTCCGGAAAATGAAAGCGATGATAGTCATACGGCGCAAGTCGCAAAATTAATGCTGCGCCACCGTTAAACTTTTGTGTCAAAACAGGATCGGCCAATAACTCGCCAAGATTTAAAAAGCCGCCTTTAATCGGCATTTGCATTTTATGGTCGAGTGAGGGAAAAACCAGCAGCTTGCCGTCGCCGGGCGAGCACAGCGTTTTAGACGAAATATCAAACGGACGGGCTTCCGGTCTAAGTCGGCGGGCAAAAAAAGCATTGAAAGTCGGATAAGCTTCTGGCGGCAACTCAATTTCGGCTAAATTTAAGTTAAACAGGTGGATAAAATCGGGAATTTTGTGGCGGCTGGCTGGACGATCATACCATCTGCCGCATAATTGCGAGAGGGTTGGGCCGATCAAAAAAGCATTTAAGAGCCAATAACCTAAAGCGGTTTCATATAGCCAGCGCATGGGCTTTTCGCCCAAAATTTGCTCGACTATTAAAGTTCCGCCGCGGCGATTACGATAAACAACAGGGGTGGAGGGCATTGGCTAAATCGGTGCGATAAGTTTAATTGGGAGCTTTCATTGGCTTGTACTTTAGGCACAATGACTGATTCTGACGCAGAAGCTTTTCCATACTGCGTGCGCAGGATTGATTGAAAAACTCGCACTGGGTCAGTGTAGGCCGCGGCAGTTTTTTAAATTTATATTCAACACAAAAATGATATTGACAATTGGCACACTGCACCTCCAACAATGCCTGAACACGACGCAACAATTCCGTGCCGCGTTTTATAAGCAGACAACTTGGACAGTAGATCACGCCGGCTTCAGCATCATAGATGCCGTCGTAAGTCTTAAACCGATCATAGTGCTCAAAAAAATAGCCCAGGGTATCGATGCTGGCCGTAACCAATTCGCGGCCTTCATTAAAATCCAGTAGTTGTCGAATAATTCGGCTGCACTGCTCGCAGCGGCCAAAACGAATTGCTGTCATCTGGTCCAGAATAATTTCTTCAATTAATTGCCGATCAGCCTGATCCAAAATTTCTGATGGGGTAATTTTTGGCGTCATCTATCCCTACTTTAGCTCAAATTTTAGATATAAATCCGGGGTATGTTCGGTTTTTTTTAAAGTCTTTTCCGCAGGTTCAGCACCTGTTACAGAATACAGATCAGCATATAAAAAGTCAATGTAAATTATATTGGACAAGTGCCGCAACGGAGTAGCAAATTTTAATTTGCCTTCGGACTGTGTAAAATTTGCTACTTCCTCACACCACGACCGCCTTCAACTCCAAAATAAACGTCGCGCCCTGTCCGTGAACGCTGTCTACCCACAGCCGGCCGTCGTGCAAGTCCACCAATTGTTTGGCAATGGACAGGCCCAGGCCGGTGGACGATTCCTGGCCGGTGGGTCGGGCCGATAAGCGCTGGAATTTGCCAAACAATTTCTGTTTGTCATCTTCGGTTAAACCCGGACCTTCGTCTTTTACAGTCAGGCGGGTCATCAGGCCCAGCCGGTCGTCGTAGCGCAGGCTGATGGCCACCGCTATGGTTTTTTCCGGCGGTGAATATTTGATGGCGTTACTGATCAGATTTTCAATGATCTGTTTGACGCGGCCGGGATCGGCTTCGGCCAGACATTTTCCTTCTGGTCCAAGATCGAAATTAATCTGCTGCTGTTTCTTTGCCGCTGCTAACCGATATAGCTCTATGACCGGTCGAGCGGTTGTGTTTAGATCTATCACCTGTTTTTCCAATAGCAACTGCCCGCTTTCAATCCGCGCCGAATCCAGCAGGGTTTCAATCATATTCAGCATCCGTTGGGATGAATTAAAAATAGCGCCGGACATTTGGCCGGCCGGCTCATCGGGCGCCATTATGCTTTGAATAACTTCGGCCAGACCCATAATGACCGTCAGCGGGCTTTTTAGATCATGGGCGGCCATGCGCAGTAGCTGGCTTTTCAGCTCGTTGGCTTCGCGCAGGACATGATTGGTGCGCGTCAATTTGCTTAAGGTCAATAAGGTACGGACACGGGCCAGCAGCTCATTTTTATCAAACGGTTTGGGCAGATAATCGTTGGCCCCCGCTTCAAAACCGGCAATCAGATCGCTGACAAAATTTTTGACGGTCAGCAGCATGATTGGCAACTCTACCAGCGATTGATCCTCGCGAATCCGCCGGCAGACCTCGTAGCCGGACATTTTCGGCATCATCACGTCCAAAATGATCAGATCAAAATTTCTTTGCTGCTGAATCAAATGAATTGCCTCCGGTCCGCTGGTAGCCAATGTTACCCGATAATCTTGCACGACCAGATAGTTTTTGAGAACTTGCAAATTGATTGGCTCGTCATCCACAATCAGGATATGAAAGTGAATGCCGCCGGAGTTGGTTTGGGGCTCTGCCGGAATGGATTGTGGCTGGACTTTCGAGATCGGGCGACTGACCTGATCGGTCAGGATGTGCACCGCGGCTTCCGGTTGCGTCTCCTGACTGACAGGCAAGGTAAAGTAGAATTTTGAACCGGCGCCCGGTTGAGATTCTACCCAAATCCGGCCGCCGTGCAACTCCACCAACTGTTTTGTGACCGACAAACCCAAACCCGCGCCGCCATATTCACGGGCAATTGAGGCATCAGCCTGCTCAAAGGATTCAAAAATCCGCCCCTGCTTTTCGACGGGGATACCGATGCCGGTATCGGCAACACAGATAACTAATTCGCTGTGGTTTTCGGTCGGCAAGGCCGGCGTTGCGCCTACGGTTATGCTGCCGGAGTCTGTAAATTTGATAGCGTTGTTGATCAGATTAAACAAAACTTGTTGGATACGATTTTCATCCGCGTGAACCAACGGCGCTTTGGGATCAATTTGGTTGATCAGCGTGATCGGCCGCGAGCCGATTTGCAAGCCGCTCAAGGTCATGACAACGTCGGTCAGGGCGGCCAGGTCAAGCGATTTACGCTGTAGATGAAGGCGGCGATTTTTTAACTGGGAATAGTCCAAAATATCGTTGACTAAGCTATACAAAAGTCGCCCGCTGTACGAGATCATCGCCAGATTACGCTTGGTTTCATCGGACAGCGCGCCGGTAGCGCCATCGATCAGCGACTCGGCAATGCCGATGATGCCGTTGAGTGGTGTGCGTAATTCGTGGGTCGTATTGGCCAGAATTTCGTCTTTATAGCGCCCGACTTCTTCTAAATGTGTGTTTGCTTTTTCTAAACGCTCGGAAATTAGCTTTTGCTTTTCCAACGCAGCGCGGTGATGGCGGGCGTGATAGGCGGCATAGCTCTTCAGCGTGGCGACAAACAGACCGGCAAAAATGAGCAGCGCAAGGCTATAAAACCAACCGGTACGATACCAGGGCGGGTGAATGATAAAGCGATAGACGGATTCGCGGCTTTCGTGCCCGAAAATATTACAGCCCTTGACCCGGAAGGTGTAGTTGCCCTCGCTGAGATTAGTGTACTCCTGCGTCGTTTGGTTGGTCCATTCGGTCCAGTTATCGTCAAATCCTTCCAGCCGGCATTGATAGCGATTTTGCGATTCATCGTTATAATTAGGCAGGGCAAAGCTGAAACGCAGGCGATTCTGACGATACGGCAGCTCGATCGCTTCGGCTTCGATGATGGCTGGAGCCGATATGTCCGCGCTGTCGGCCGCGACATCCCCCGGACTCTCTTGTGCAGGCGATAACGCATTCGCGGGAGTCAATTGGCAGCCGCCGAAAATTAGCCCGTTTTTACCCGTGGTGACGCTGCGGATCAGTACCGGATGCGCCAGTGTATAGTCCATTGCCGCTGTGCCGTCGTAATGGATCAGGCCATTGGTGCTGCCAAACCAGATTTCGCCGCGCCGGGCCGGGTAAGCCGTGCCGAAATCGTCACGGAAGATGGTCGTAATCGTGCCAAAATCGGCCAGGCGGCGAAAGGGGCGATATTCCCAACGATAGGACCCGTCGGTTTGTCGCACAGCCACGCCGGCCTCATCATCGGCGTACAGCCAGATATTACCCTGCGTATCACCATAAGCACAGTTGATCTTTTTGGGAATATGACCGGATTTTTCCTGAAAAATCCGATTAAAATCTGTATCGGGCGCAAAGCTTTTTTCTTTGGGATCAAAGCGGTAAATTCCGGCCTCTGTCGCAATAATATCTTTATAACGGGCGGGATAGATAATATTATTTTGACTGTCAGGCAAGCCGTTGACGGTCGTATAGCGCTCAATATTCGGCTGAACAAGTAACCGGCTGTCGTTGGCCAGCCGAATTAGCCCGTCTGTAAATGTGCCAAGCCATAAATAGCCGTCCGCGCTTTCGGTAATCGTCAAAACTTTGGCGTCTAAGCCTGGCGCCTGGCCGATTTCCTGCCACTGACCGTTGCGCTGCTGCAAAACAGCCAGTCCGCCCAGAAGACCCAAAAAAACCTGACTGCTGTCGGTTGCAGAACCGTGCAGCGTGTAGGCATGAACCGGATAATTTTTGATACGTCTGGCCTGACCGCCTGCAATTTCGAACACCCCATCACCGGTGGCCGCCAGCAGCGACGCGCCGACCGGCAGCAGTGACCAGGCAATATTACGGATGCCCTCTACCGGGGTAAACTGCGGCAAAAAACCGGTGGCCTGATTTTGCTGAAGGCGAAAAATACCCTGACGTGTGGCGACATAAAGATCGCCCTGATGTCGCACCACGTCGTTGATCGTGCCTTTTAAACCCAAGCGCTCGTCAAACAGGCTCAGCGGGGTGCCGATTTCAACACGGCTGACACCTTTATCCAAGGCCAGCCACAATCCGCCTTGCGTATCCGCGTAGATATGGCGCACGGCGTCGTTTTGCAGACCAATGACTTTGGTCAGATGATAACGCAATTGACCCTGATGATCCAGGACGATCAAGCCCTCCTGACGCGTGGCAATCGCCAGATCACCATTTGGCAAAACGATTCCATAGGCCATCTGCCCGGCAATCAGCATGGCATCCACTGCAGTAGGAAAAGGCTTAGCGCGTTGGCCGTCATACAAGACCAAGCCCAGATTGCGCACTCCGATTAGCAGACCTTGTACGCCTTTACCCAACAGAGAATTGACACTGTCATAAGGCAGAATAAAATCAATCCGCTCATTGGCAAAAAAATTGCCGCCCGGCACCGTCTGCAGCGAGCCGTCCCGATAGATCATTAAACCCAGACTATCCTGCCGGACGTAGAGTTGATCGCGAACCAGAAAGGTACGCTGAAAGCGTGTTGTGGCTGGAATAACACGCAAGCTGTTTTCGGATGGCAGGCAGTCGGGTTTTGTTGACGGCGTGTACTGAAAAAGGTATTTATCCGTTTCAAAAAAGATGCCATTGCTTGTCGGCAACACTTGCCAGACATCCGTAAATGCCTGCATCGGCTCCGGTATTTTTGAACGCAGCGAGATAAAACGGATTTGGCCCAGCGAATCCGGTGTTAGGTAGCCAAAATTGCCGTGCCCGCCTACGTAGACCCGCCCGTCTGCGGCGCAGGCCAGATGGCGCATTGTGGAATTGCCGCTGGTGGGAATCGTCCGCCAATTGACCCCGTCATATTCCAGAATACCGGTATGGTTGGCTACATAGGTCACGCCGCGCCGGTCTTGGGTCACAGCCCAGTTGATAAAATGACCGCCGTACTCTTTGGGCGTGTAGTTGCGAATATAGGGAATGCCTTTTTCGGCTCTGCCGCTGCCAGTTAAAAGCAGCCAAAACAGGCTAATTGAATAGATGGCGCGTGAGGATATTTTTAGCATGTGATCGTTTT
The DNA here is from genome assembly GCA_964404765.1 of uncultured Gemmatimonadota bacterium. Taxonomy (GTDB): domain Bacteria; phylum 4572-55; class 4572-55; order 4572-55; family 4572-55; genus CAYOLL01. The sequence goes on from CAYOLL010000053.1 coordinate 16,893, forward strand.
GAAAGAGTCGTTTAAGGTCAAAAAGAAAGCCCGTAAGTATATGCATTACGGGCCGATTTGAAAACATAAATTTTATAAACGATCTGTCCTTTGAGCAGTTTCCTACTACTTATGTGCTTTGGCCAGGCGGGTCACAAAACCGGCGGAAAGGCCGGACACAGGCACTAATCCACTTGGAACTTTGGTCGGAACGCTCAATAATGATGCGTCCAATCCGTCACCGGGATCGGTCAAGCTACGCATAAAATCTGCAATTTCAACTACTTCACTACCGGACAGTTCTAACGGCTTACGCAATTCCGAATCTAATTGGCTATCCGTAACTTGCGGGTGACGTGGTTGCGCAGCATTATTATAAAAACGAACGACCTCTTCCAGCGTGTAGAAAATGCCGTCATGCATATACGGTGGCGTCAATTCCACATTGCGTAAAGAGGGCGTGCGAAATGCGTATACGTCAGCGGCATTAAGAGTATGCTCGCTTCGTCCGGAATCATCACCCGGTCGAAAATCTTTTCCCGGTCCAATCTGTGGCGCACCATTCACCCGAAATGAGAAGTCGGATAGCATCGGGCCATTATGGCATTTGCTGCATTTGGCCTTGCCAAAAAATAACTTCATGCCTTCGATTTGAGAATTGGTAAGAGCGTCATATTCGCCATTGACGTAACGGTCGAATGGCGAATTTCGGGTAACTAATTCTCGCTCGTACGCGGCTATGGCGCGGCTATAAGTGGAAGAGTCTATGATGGTCGACATTATTCCGGCATTAGCCCGGGCGGCCTCTTCCGGAAAAGCCTGGCGAAAACGCTGCCCATACTCCGGGATTGCCTGCAGCCGATGCAGCACACTGTCCAAAGCGGCTCCTTTGGCCTGCGCATCATTGCCCGGATAGGCATCGCCGCGCATCTCAACCGGTGAGCCGATCGGTTTACTAGCCTGGGCTTCCAGGCCGTTCACGCGGCCGTCCCAGAATTGAAAGCCAAGCGCGCTGGGTTTACCAAACACGTCTCCATTGAATGCGGTATTAAAAACAGTCGGTGCATTGCGGGGCGTAAAATCAACAGGCAGACCGGTATAACGCGATTGTCCCGGCAGCCTGTCCGGCCCCAAGCCATTGCCACCTACGCCGATTGGAAGCTGTCGTCGATCCGCAAAGGCAAAATCAGGATGATGACAAGTGGCGCAGGAAACATTCTTTTCGCCGCTCAAAATCGGATCGAAAAACAGCAGCTTGCCCAGCGCGACACGTTCTTGACGGGGCGCATTGTCATCGGGATAAGGGATCGCCCCTAATGTCTGCAATTGAAATCTGCGGATCAAATCCCGATTTTCTTCGACCATGATATCGACTTCACTTTCATCGGCGCAGCCGATGAAACCTACGAGCGTCGTTAAGGTTAATAACAACAGACGAAGCAAGTTACCTAAGTATGCTTTTTGCATAAAACTCCTTAAATTTAAACAGTTGTGAAATGTAAAATTGAGATCGGATTTGAGGCGTTTATTTCAATAGTCAGTAAGTTAAGTAATTGCGGCATTAAAAATTCTGCATCGCTTCCGGCTGTAGATATTTGACATAACGCAGAGCAGCTTCACCGTCACCATAGTAGCCGGGCAGCTCTTCATGAATTTCGTAGCCATGTTTTTCATACAAACGGATAGCGGCATCATTGGATTGCCGGACTTCCAGAAAAATAAAGTACTTGTCCATGTTACTGCAAATTTCTTCGGCGTCATCCAGCAGGATCGTGGCCAGTTTATGCCCGCGGTATTCCGGATGAATCGCAATATTGGCCAGATTCACCAGCGACTCATCTTCTTGCCAGGCCAACATGCAAAAGCCAACGACCAAATCCTCATCTTTAACAATGCGGATAATGGACGTGGCAGAATCCAAAGCCTCCACAAAAAGCTCCATACTAAACGGATCTTGGGGAAAAGCAATATTTTCTAAATCCAAAAGGCTTTCCAGATCAGCAAAGCCGGCGGTTGTAAGCTCAAAATCAGGCATTTGATATCTCCTCCGGTTTAATTTCAAAGTGCAAGCGCCAGCTGTACTATTAGTACTATTACAATTGACCCAATAAACGCATCAAACGCAGCCACCAGACCATCCAAACCGCTTCAACCACAATTTTCTTTGACATTTTTGACACGCCAACGTTGCGATCCACAAAAATGATCGGAATTTCGGCCAGACGAAACCCTTTGGAATAGGCGCGATAACTCATTTCGATTTGAAAAGCATAGCCATTGGAACGCACATGATTCAGGTCAATCGCCGCCAGTGCTTGCCGGCGAAAGCACTTAAAACCACCGGTTCCGTCGCGTAAAGGCAGGCCGGTGACAATCCGGGCATAAATATTGGCATAATAGCTTAAAATCAGACGGCCCATCGGCCAGTTAACAACGGTTACGCCGTGGATGTAGCGGGATCCGACGACCAGATCATAGCCTTCGTCCATCTTTTCCAGAAATTTAGGGATGTAATCCGGATTGTGCGAAAAGTCAGCGTCCATTTCAAAAATATAAGCAAAATCACGCTCCAACGCATACTTGAACCCGGCAATATAAGCCGTGCCCAGCCCCAGTTTGCCCGCTCGATGCAGACAGTGAAGTCGTGCTTCCCGCCCACGCATTTTCTCTACAATGTCGCCCGTACCATCCGGTGAACCGTCGTCCACGACCAAAATTTCTAATTGTGGATGCTGCTTCAGCACCATCGGAATAATTTCCTGAATATTATCACGCTCGTTATAGGTGGGAATAATAACCAACGCTTTTTCAGATGCTTTCATTCATAAATCCTTATCCTCAAATTTAAAAAAAATCAAGGCTCGCATACTAAACGGTTTTACCGATTGGCGCAAGAAAAATATATGCTGATTAAAAATTTCAGCGTGTTGCATAAGCCGGCATATTCCCTTTGTTCCGCCGCACAGAAAAGATCACATATTCCCTTGACAACAGCTATTCAGCGTATATCTTTAGCGAGTTTTCCTCATTTCAATATATTCTTCATTTCTGCTAAAGGAGTCTGCCATGGCTGAGCCATTGAATGTTACCGACGCCACATTTAATCAGGAAGTACTGCAATCCGACCTGCCGGTGCTGGTCGACTTTTGGGCAGAGTGGTGCGGCCCGTGTCGCATGATTGGACCCGTTGTCAAAGAATTGGCTAAAGAGTATGACGGCAAAGCCAAAATCTGTAAGGTTGATGTAGACGAAAACAGCTTGGTTAGTCAGAAATATAGCATCAGCGGCATTCCGGCCCTACTGTTTTTTAAAGATGGTGAGATCGCCGACCGCGTTATCGGCGCAGTGCCCAAAGGCGAGTTGGTGAGGCGGCTCAATGCGTTAATGGTGGCGGCATGAGCGGGCTGCGCTTTTTCAACCAATTTATGGGCGCGCGGCCGACCTACGCCGAGGCGAAAGTTGCCCTTTTTGGTTGCCCGTTTGACGGCACGTCCTCGTATCGCCCGGGTTCGCGCTTTGCCCCCAACGCTATCCGCGAAGCATCGTGGGGACTGGAAACCTACAGCCCGATCCTGGATCGTGACTTGGAAGAAGTCGCTTTTTGGGATGGCGGCGATCTGGAATTGCCTTTTGGGGCCAAAAATGCCGTTCTGGACATGATTTACGCTCAAACTTGGTCGATTTTAGCGGATGACAAAGTCCCACTCATGGTCGGCGGCGAGCACCTGCTGACGTTGGCGACAGTGCAGGCCTGTCACAAGCGTTATTCCGATTTAAGCGTCATCCAATTTGATGCGCACGGCGATTTGCGCAACGACTACCAGGGCGAACCGTTGTCTCATGCCTCTGTGATGCGACGCATCCTCGATTTTATGGAGCCGGCCCAAGTTGTTCAGGTTGGCATACGTTCCGGACCAAAAGATGAATTCCGCTATGCCAAAGAAAAGGGTCTGTGCCACACCCATGCCCAAATCCCGCATATAAAAGCGCGTCTGGCGCATCAACCCGTCTATTTGACCATTGATTTAGACGTACTGGACCCGTCCATTTTGCCGGGCACGGGTACGCCGGAACCGGGCGGCTGGACCTTCCGGGAATTGGCCGAAGCCATCTACGGTCTGCGCGGTCTTAACATCGTCGGCCTGGATGTGGTGGAATTAGCGCCCAATTATGATACGAGTGGTGTTTCCAGCGTCGTGGCGGCCAAGGTCGTGCGGGAGTGTTTGTTGAGCTTTTTCTGACGGAAGGCTACAATGACTGTAACCGATTATCGTCAAATCATTGAATCCATCCTCAACCGGCGCGCCAATGTCCGTTATTCAATGGGCGACTTGCACAAGCATGTCATCATTGATCGCGAACGTGATATGTATATGCTGTTGACCCAGGGCTGGCAGGACACAAAGCGCATCCATAGCTACGACGTCCATCTTGACATCATTGGCGATAAAATATGGATTCAAGAAGATTGGACGGAAGACGGCATTGCCACGGATTTGGAAGAAGCCGGCATCCCGAAGAATCGAATCGTTTTAGCCTTTCACCCCGAAGATTTGCGGCAATATACGGGCTACGCTGCGTCTTAATCTTAATCTGAAGCGTGCTCGGTTGTAAGGCGTTATGGCAATGGAAGATCAATCAATTGACATTCGTTCGATTGAAGATTTCGAGCAATTCGTCAATCAGTTGATTATTGATACCTTGAAAAGGCCGGATGAGATTCAGCGCAAATTGCGCTTGCAAAAGGCCACAAAAGTAATGGCGACGGAATACGCCACCGATAAAGAACTGACGGCTTTTACTGCGCTCGTTAGCATCTTTGCTTCAAAAGGGAGGTTGTTATGTTCAAGCGATTGATTTTTAGTAAGTGCCTTTCTAATGTGTTTGTATCTTTATTGAGTTTTTTACTTTTGACGCAATTATTTGGTTGCAGCAAGGGACTCTCGCGTCAGGATGCCGCAGACGCTATTCAAGCTAAACTGAATAGCGATGTTGTAATCACCAATGTTAAACTTGTTAGGTCAGCGGAAACGCAACCAGAAAAGCGTAACCTAATGAATAACAGCGAGCTTCTTAAATCACGGAAGGATATACAGGCTCTAATTGATCAAAAGTTGGTTACTGCAACAATAACAAAGTCAGAAACATACAGGGAAATAGACTTCCGAACTGGCAAGCCCTACTGGTTGCATTTAGATGTAATTGAGTTGAATCTTACAAGCAACGCAAACCCTTTCATTGTTAATGATGATAAGCAAAAAAAAGTTGTAACGGTTCAAGCGTTACAAAAAGAATTAGTTGAGATCACTGCAATCAGCAAGCCTGCGGACTTTATGGGTAAAAAAATATGCAGGGTGCGGTATAGCTACAAATTAGCAACAACTCCATTTGGAGATGCGATGATCCCGTACGCAGAATCATCATATACAGATAACTTGTGGCTATACAAAGACTCAATGAATAAAATTGAGACGGGCGAGGCGACGTTTGCACTTTACGACAACGGTTGGCAGATAGAATAACCGTAATATATATAGCCAGCACTATTTAATTAAGAAGGATGTAGATAATGCCTTTAATATTCTGTATTGCTGTTTGGTTTTTAGTGGGCAATTATGCAGTCCTGACGGGTGAAGCTACCACAGGTGCAATTATTTTTACATTCATTCTGGATCTGTGTGTTGGCGCACTCATAGTTTTTATGATCAAAAGCGCGATGGAAGGGTCAAAATCTACTGAAAACACAACAGCAGACAGCACAATCCGCACCCTCTACTCTCCAACCACACAAGATTCGAGAGACTATTCGGAAAGTAGGTATTCAACCTCAACCACATCCGGAAATTCGTCGTCAAATCGTAGCAATCTTTATTTGACTGATTACGTCGAACAATTTAGAAATCGGGCTGGCGCAGACTGGAACAGCAATACTGTTTTGGTAGTAGACAAAATGGGCCAACCAACCTCAACAGATCGCCCGCATATCCAAGTGTATAACAACGGTGGGAATGTAATTGTTAATGCCGTAAATGTGTTTCTTGGAAAAAGCGAAATTGTCTACACAGAATCATTGAGGATTCCGTTCGTTTACGAAATTACGGATGCAATACAACGTGCAAGCTGGAAAATATTATAACGATTCAGGTTTTGTCTGGAAGAAGTTTTGTTGTTCAATTCACGGGCGGTGGGTAACGGCGAGAAAAGGTTTGGCGGTTTCTTGATGGATTGCTGACGCTAACGAGCAGTGTAGGCGACGGGCGGCCTTCGTCCGCCTCGAACAGCGGCGGCCGTTTGCAGGTTTGTCGTCCCGCGCAAGTTTGTCCTTTGCTCCCGCGCCTAACCGTGGCGATAGCGAACCGGTGCATGAATCATGAATTGCGGCGATATTTGGCTCATCAATCTGTACCCAAAGAATCGAATCGTCTTAGCCTTCCATCCCGAAGATTTGCGCCAATATACGGGCTATGCTGCGTCTTAATCTGAAGTGTACTCATAAATGAACTTTGAGATTGTTAGCGAAATCACCAATCTTGAAACGATCGCCGTCGGCGGTAATATCGACGACATTAAGCGGCTGCAAAAACGCTATGGCAAAGGACGATGGCGCAAAATGAAAGGTGTTGCTCGCGTTTTGATTGAAGCACAATTTACCGATTTGGCGGAGTTGCATTGGTATGAGGCCAATGGTATCGGCAAAAAAGAAATCAAAATCAAACGCTATTTGAGTTGAAAAGGAAGAACGATGGAAGATCAATTTGTGATTTGCGTAAAAAATGACGACTACGAAGTGTCGCTTGAACGCTGGAAAGTCTATCGAACTTTGCCCGATGAAAAAGCGACGCGGTATCATCAAATCCGGATTATTGACGAGTCCGGCGAAGACTATCTTTTTCCAAAGAGCTATTTTTTTGCAATTCAGTTGCCTGAGCCGGTGAAACAAGCATGGCTGTTAGCGGCATAACGGCATGTTTATTATTATGGAGGCTAACTATGCCTAATGGTGGTAGTGACTGCTGTGGAACTTGCTGGTTCAATAGCAAAAATAAAGGGGAGGCCGGATACGAGCATGCTCATGATCGAGAGGCCGATTTTTGCATGATTCGGCAAATTTCCATTATAGGCCCCTTTTATACATATTGTGCCAATCATCCGCATAAAAACGCAAAGAAAGTGGACATTCCAATTGGGCCGGTTTTTATTGGTGATTCATCCGGCAAACGGGAAGTTTGGGTTGAATCACCGGACACGGATGAGATACGAGAAAAATTACTGGCAAATTTTTTGAGAAGCGCGCTATCCCTGATCTTGAGCGAATACTTAATTTCAATCCGGATATTGGAAAAGAAGATTGGTTAGTCAGAAATCAGCGCCGAACAGTTCTAATGGCCAAAGATGCCTTGGAAAAAATTCGTCAAAATAAAAGTGTCGGATAAACAATAAACAAAGCAGCAAAAGCTTGACCCATTTAGATTTGTAGCACATTTTTTTATCCACAACAAAAGTTAAGATGTTGAAGTGAGAAGTAAATGTAATTTCAATAAGGAGTCCCCAAATGAGTTCATTTTTCGACAAATACAACATTCCCGCCATTTTTGACAAACTTGGCCTCAAGGAAGTCAATTCCGGCGCGTTTAACGGTCAATGGTTGACCGATTTAAGCGGGCCGATGCTGGACGTGATCTCGCCGATCAACGGTCAACTGTTGGCCCGTGTTCAACAAGCCGGGCCGGCCGATTATGAAAAAGTCGTGGCCAAAGCCGAAGCCGCCTTTAAAACCTGGCGCATTATGCCCGCCCCGCAGCGCGGCGAAATCGTCCGCCAAATCGGTGAAGAACTGCGGAAATACAAGAAAGAATTGGGCGCGCTGGTGACTTTGGAAATGGGCAAAATCCGGGTCGAAGGCGAGGGCGAAGTGCAAGAAATGATTGACATCTGCGACTTTGCCACCGGCATGTCCCGCCAACTGTACGGTCTGTCCATGCACAGCGAGCGGCCCTTGCACCGCATGTACGAGCAATGGCATCCGCTGGGCATTGTCGGCATCATCACCGCCTTTAACTTCCCGGTGGCGGTCTGGGCCTGGAACGCCATGCTGGCCGCCATCTGCGGCGACACGATGATCCTCAAGCCGTCCGAAAAAACACCGCTGACCGCCATCGCCTGCTATAATATCGCCGACCGTGTGCTCAAAGCCAACAATGTGCCAGACGGCGTGATGTGCATGATCCTCGGCACCGTTCAGGACGTGGGCGAGCGCCTCGTGGCCGACCCACGTATCCCGTTGATCAGCGCCACCGGCAGCATCCCCATGGGCCGGCGTGTCGGACAGGTTGTTGCCGGGCGATTGGGCCGCTCCCTGTTGGAGTTGGGCGGCAACAACGCCATCATCGTCACTGAAAACGCCGATTTGAGCATGGCCATTCGCGCCATCGCCTTTGGCTCGGTCGGCACAGCCGGGCAGCGCTGCACCAGTACCCGCCGCATCATTGTGCATGAATCGATCAAAGACGAGTTGGTTATTCGCCTGATCGCCGCTTACAAGCAAGTTCCCATCGGCAACCCGCTTGAAGCGGGCACGCTCATGGGTCCGTTGATCGACAACCGCGCCGTCGAATCGATGATGAGCGCGCTGGAGAAATTGAAAGCCGAAGGCGGCCGCGTCCTGTACGGCGGCGAAAAGCTGAGCGGTGACAAATACCCCGGCGGCAACTACGTCACGCCCTGCATTGCCGAAGCCAAAAACGACTACGCCATTGTCCAGCACGAGACGTTTGCCCCCATTCTCTACATCATTGCTTACAAAACGCTGGATGAAGCCATGGCCATCCAAAACGGTGTGCCGCAGGGTCTCTCATCGTCTATGTTTACGCTGAACATGCGCGAATCCGAGCGCTTCCTGAGCGCGGCCGGCAGCGACTGCGGCATTGCCAACATCAACATCGGCACGTCCGGGGCGGAAATCGGCGGCGCTTTCGGTGGCGAAAAGGAAACCGGCGGCGGCCGCGAATCCGGCTCCGACGCTTGGAAAATCTACATGCGCCGGCAGACCAACACCATCAACTGGTCGACCGAAATGCCGCTGGCCCAGGGCATTAAGTTTGATGTTTAAGTCCACGTTTCCCAGACATGACATTTCTTCGAGAAATGTCATGTCTCTTTTTCGGGAGAAAAAACCGTATGAACAGTCGCTCCATCTTTGACAAAGAGCTATACCTGCGTTTTTTGATTGCCGCGCTGGGCGTCACCTTTATCGGTTTTGTGATTGCTTATCACGTTTACGGTGAGTTGCTTGTGCGCGATATTATCGGCTCGCTGATTACCGCGCCGCTGGCCGCTTATCTGCTGCATTTGTGGTATATGGTGTGGAAAGAAGAACAGTAGCGCGCGGCTATTTTATCGGATTGTCACAGCACGAAGAAATCAGTTTAAACCGATAGGAAAGTGTATTTACGAGATCTATTATACCATAACCGCCTATCAGCGAAGCAACCGGAATGAATCGTCTCACATCAAACACCACCATCCAATATGTGGCCGAAATCAACGGCGTCAAAGAAATTACCTTGATAGGCAGCGCAGACCCGCACTTTTGGCGCGACCATCTCAAGCTGCAAAATCTGTCACCTTATCTTGAAAAAAGTGCCGCTAAAATCATGATCAGCGCCATGCGATCCAAATGGAAGGGCGTTCCTTTTGAAGAATTCATCGTCTCCATTTTTGTCGCCAAACCGACGGATGAATCCACAGAGGCCGGGGTTTATCTGCCGCAAGCGTTTAACTCGGTTCGCTTTTTTGCCTTTTGCGAGCGGACTTTTTTTCATACACCTTACGATTTGGCGGATATCGAAGTCGTTATCCAATCTCCAACCTCGATTCAGGTGGGCAAGGCCGAAAACGAGCTGTACCATGCAGTGATGGCCAAAAAATTAACCCCGCTAAGCAGTGGAAAAGGGACATGGCAGGGCGCAGTCTTTTTACCCGGTCAACCGCAAAGAATGTTCTATGCCAAAATTGACGGCCAAACGGATGTCCATCCATTCTCACCAAAAACAGATTCCATTATTTTGAAGCCGGCCAAAGCTTACCCGATTATTCAAGCGCTGATTGACTCCCAATTTACAGGTCAGGAATGGCATGTGCGAATGGAAGCCGATCACGCCAAATCAAAAACGTATCTTGCCTGAATCATTTGTGTATAAAAACAAAAGACATGTTTTTTGCATTGAGGGCTGCTGATGAATTTGAATTTAACCGACAAAGTTGCTATTGTTACCGGAGCCAGCCGCGGCATTGGGCGAGCCATCGCCATTACCCTGGCCGCCGAAGGCATGAAGCTGGTTCTGGCTGCCCGTTCGCGCGATTTATTGAAAAGTTTAGCCGACACGCTCCCCGCAGAAACATTAATTCAGGCGGTTGATTTGCGGGAATTGAAGGCGCCAATGGCAATGATAGCTGCCGCCATAGCCCGTTTTGGCCGCATTGACGGCCTGATCAATAACGCCGGGGCAACAAAGCGCGGCGACTTTTTAACGCTGTCCGATGCCGACTGGAGCGACGGTTTTGCCTTGAAATTTTTCGGCGCAATGCGCTGCTGCCGCGCGGCCTGGCCGCATCTAATCGCGACGCAAGGGACGATCATCAATATCAGCGGTATCGGCGGGCGCACCGGCAGCGCCGAGTTTACCATCGGCGGGTCGGTCAATGCTGCGGTGTTGAATTTGACCAAGGCTTTAGCCGATCGCGGCCAACAAGATGGCGTGCGGGTCAATGCGATTAATCCGGGCTCGATCGCCACGGAACGGCTGCAAAACCGTATTACCGCATTTGCCGCGGAACATGATCAGGATCCGGCTGTGGCCGCCCGAACCATGGCCAACGCCTTGCGTGTGTCGCGGTTTGGGGAACCAGCAGAAATTGCCGCTATGGTCGCCTTTTTGCTGTCGCCGGCGGCAAGCTATTGTCAAGGGACGATTGTGGATGTGGACGGCGGACAAACCCGAACGCTTTAGAAAATTAAGAATTACGAATTAGGAATTAAGAATTTTTTGACGACTTGAAACTCACCTCAAACAACGAGAACCCAACTATGGCAAAAGAATTTAAGCTCCCTGATTTGGGCGAAGGCATTACCTCCGCCGATGTAATTCGCGTGGCCGTTAACGTCGGCGACCGTATTGAAAAAGGTCAAACAATTGTCGAGATCGAAACCGATAAAGCCGCGGCAGAGGTGCCGTCCGACTTTAGCGGGATCGTGACTGAAGTGCGCATTCAGACTGGACAAAAAGCCAGTCCCGGTCAGATTATCGCTTTGATTGAAGAGGCCGCCGACAACATACCCGTTGCGCCGTCAGTAGCTGTTGCCGCCAAAGCCAATGTAGCGGCAAGCGCGACTTTGATTGATTTTAAACTGCCCGATTTAGGCGAAGGGGTCAAGTCGGTGGACGTGATCCGCATCGCCGTCAACGTAGGCGATCGCGTGGAAAGCGGCCAAACGATTATCGAAGTTGAAACTGACAAAGCTGCCGCCGAAGTCCCGTCCACCATCGCCGGTATTGTCACGGAAGTGCTGGTCAGCGCCGGACAAAAAATAGGTCCCGGCCAGGTCGTTCTGCGTTTGGCAACATCGACGCCGATCACCGCCAAAGTTGAGGCTAAACCGGCTGTGGCCAGCGCCGCACCGGCAGCGCCGGCCAAATTAGCTGTTAGTCCGCCTGCTGCGGCAGTTCAGGCGGTTCGTTCCATGCCAGAAGTCGCCAAGAAATTAGTGCCGGCCGCGCCGACCACGCGCCGTTTTGCCCGCGAAATTGGCGTGGACATTACGGCAGTGCCGGGAAGCGGACCCGGCGGGCGTATTTCCATTGATGATATTAAGCGATTCGCCCGTCAACAAAAAAGCGCGTCAGCTTCCACGACTGGCCCCGGTATCCCGGTTAAAGGCCTGCCCGATTTCGGCAAATGGGGCGAAATTCGCCGCGACACCATGAGTAATGTCCGCCGTAAAACCGCCGAGAATCTGGGCTATGCCGGATTGGTGATCCCGCCGGTCACCCAGCATGACAAGGCCGACATCACCGAACTGGAAAAGCTGCGCAAGCAATACAGCCCGCGCGTGGAAAAAGCCGGCGGCAAGCTGACCATCACCGCCATCCTGCTAAAAGTGATAGCTGGCGCGCTGAAGCAATTTCCGCAGTTCAACGCCAGTCTGGATATGGACAAGAGCGAAATTGTCTACAAAAATTACTACAACATCGGCGTGGCCGTCGATACGGAACGCGGCCTGTTGGTGCCGGTCGTACGCGACGTGGACAAGAAGAACGTCACCCAATTGGCCGCCGACATGAACGAAATCGCCAAAAAAGCCCGCGAGAAAAAGCTGACGATGGACGATATGCAGGGCGGCTGCTTCACCATTTCCAACCTGGGCGGTTTGGGCGGCACGGCCTTTACGCCGATTGTTAATTGGCCGGAAGTGGCCATCCTGGGCGTGTCGCGCAGCGCCATGGAACCGGTCTGGATCGACGACGCCTTTCAGCCGCGATTGATGATGCCGCTATCGCTGACCTACGACCATCGGTTAATCGACGGTGCGGATGCTGTGCGTTTTCAACGCTGGATAATTGAGGCGCTGGAGCATCCGTTTTTTATGATGCTGGAAGGGTAAGTTTTAGTCATTGTTCGAAAAGAATGGCTCAAAAACCGTTGGTAAACTCGGAGCAATTACGCCAAATATTAAAGCCTGAGCAAAAATCGAACAATGAAAAAGCGTCTGCGTAAAAAAAAGCATCTGGCCGAATTTGCCGAATACGGTGTTTCGATTGTCATTGTGCGAGAACACGAGCGTGACTTTGACGCTTTTTTGGATGATTTTATTTTGCAGGCCATCGAAAGAAATGCGTGTTACTTTGGCGGCGGTGGCGGGGCGGATCGTTTGAACGGTGTTATCGAATTAGGCCGAATGTCGGATCAATCCGAAATCAAACTGCAAAAAGTGAAAGCCTGGTTAGCCGCCCGCAAAGATGTCGTTCGCTTTGCCACCGGAAAAATGCTTGATCTGTGGTATGGATCATTTGAAGATGAAGATGCGGAACTGATCCCGTCAAACTTGTGATAGGAGGATTTATGAGCGCTGCCTATATGGAAAAAACCACGCTAAAGCGGAAGACAAAACGCCCGGCTGCTAAACCGTTATCTTTGGAAGAGCGGACGGACGTAACCATTGACGAACTGGAAGCGAACCCGCCTGATTATTCCTTTGAACTCATTGACGGAAAGGTGGTCAGAAAAATGCCTAATTTTGATCATGGCGTACTGATCGCCAAAATCAGCCGACTGCTTGGTAATTACTTGGAAACGAATTCGCTGGGATTGATTTCTGTGGATGCCAACTATCGCCTCAGTCCTGCCAACAAAAGAGAAAGCCGCGCACCCGACATTTCCTTCATCCGCAAAGAGCGTATTCCATCTGATACAAACACATTTCTGACGGTTACGCCGGATTTGGCCGTCGAAATCATTTCTCCCACCGACAAAATGAACGATGTTTTTGACAAAGCCCGTCTCTATATCACACAAGGCGTCCAAGAAGTTTGGCTGGTTTTGCGCCAAACGAAAGAGATTTTGGTTTACACTCCCGATGGCATTCGCTCCGCTCGTAATGTTTTGACGACACCGTTGCTGCCCGGTTTTGAAATAAATTTGAACGAAATATTCGCTTAATCTTGAAAGGATAATTTGATGGATCACCTCTCCACCCAAGTTGCCGTTATCGGCGGCGGGCCGGCTGGTTATGCCGCCGCCTTTATGGCCGCCGACCTCGGCCTGCAAGTTGCGCATATTGATACGGAAGTCAACCCCGGCGGCGTGTGTTTGTACCGCGGCTGCATTCCGTCCAAGGCCCTGCTGCATGTGGCCAAGCTCATCAACGAAGTCCGGCACGCACCGCACTGGGGCGTCACCTACAGCGAGCCGCAGATTGATCTGGATAAGCTGCGGGCTTACAAGGACGGCGTGGTGGCCAAACTGACCGGCGGCACCGGCCAACTGGGTAAGTCGCGCAAGATCAACTACATTCGCGGCTGGGCCAAATTTCAGGACGAGCGCACGCTCCAGGTTGCCAAGACTGAAGGCGGTGAATTGACGCTGACTTTTGCCCACGCCATTCTGGCCAGCGGCTCGCGACCGGCCATGCTGCCCTTTGCGCCCAAAGATTCGCCGCATGTGTGGGACTCCACCGCCGGGCTGGAACTGCGCGAAATCCCCCAAAATTTGCTGATCATCGGCGGCGGCTACATTGGACTCGAAATGGGCACGGTCTATGCCGCGCTCGGTTCGCGCATTACGGTCGTGGAAATGCTGCCCGGCCTGTTGCCCGGCGCGGATCGCGATCTGGTCAAATATCTGGCCGCCAATCTGGAAAAAAGCTTTGCTCGGATTATGCTCAATACCGGCGTCGCGTCCATGCAGGACACCGACGGCGGCATCAAAGTCGGCCTGAAGCATCCCGACGGCACGCAGACCGAGGAAGTTTTTGACAAGGCCCTGATTTCCATTGGCCGCAAGCCCAACTCGCAAAATCTGGGTTTAGAAAATACCCGCGTCCAGATTGATCCGAAAGGCTTTGTCAAGGTGGACGGACAGCGGCGCACGGCCGCCCCGACCATCTTTGCCGTGGGCGATGTGGCCGGTGAGCCGATGCTGGCTCATAAAGGTTCGCACGAAGGCCGGGTGGCCGCGGAAGTGATTGCCGGCAAGAAAGTGGTCTTCGAGCCGCAGGCCATTCCCGGCGTGGTGTTTACCGATCCGGAAGTGGCCTGGTGCGGCCTGACCGAAGCCGAGGCCGAAGCCGCCAAACGACCGATCAAAGTGGCGCGTTTTCCCTGGGCCGCCTCTGGTCGCGCTTTGAGCGTGGATCGCACCGACGGGATGACCAAGCTGATTGTGGACCCGGAAACGGATCGCATCCTCGGCGTGGGCATCGTCGGCGCAGGCGCCGGCGAGTTGATCGCCGAAGGCACGCTGGCCATCGAAATGGGCGCAATTACCCACGACATCGGCCTGACGATTCATCCGCACCCGACGCTTTCTGAAACATTGATGGAAGCGGCGGACGTGCTGCACGGGACGTGTACGCATTTGTATCGACCGGTGAGAAAGTAGTAGAAAAAATTGTTTACTGATGTTAGTAGTCATACTGCCGCAAGGAGGAAAAACTTCATGAGCGATCAGCAGAAAAGTTCCGGCAGGGATGTTTTCCGAGAACTCGAAACACAAAATCCTGACATAGCTAGGGTTTTCTATAATTTCCGTTTGCAAAGTGAGGGAATAGGTGGTGGAGCTATCGTGGCGGACCATGATAAAGTAGAATATAGAAAATTTGAACTCGTACGCGACATACCTATGCATGTTTTTATTCCCACAGTCTTGCTATCTATCGGCATCATAGCTATATCGGCTGCTGTTGGGTTGGTGCGCTTTTTAATAGTGCACTATCAAGCAATTCTTCTTTCCGTGGGTGGAGCCTGTGTAGGTGTAGGTGTCATTCTTCTTGTAATCCCAATTGGCTCATCTCCCTTGCGCACTGTTACTCCACCCAAAGCCTTCACTGAAGATCCTTTGCAAGAGTTAAAAGATCTTACGGAAAGAACCGTATCACGACTCCGAACTGCATATCGTCTTCAACTTTGTAGTGTTTTAGCTGTAGGTTCTATTTTTGTTGCATTGATCGTTTGGTCAATGGTTATGGTGAGTCAGGATCGTATTCTCTATGCCTCTGCATTTGGCTCTAGCGGTATTGCGATGGTAATCTTAACCCAATGGAAATGGCAGCCTTTCGACCGGATCAATAAGGCCAGACAACTCGCCGACAAAGCGGACACCCTTGCGACAGGTTTACGATTGCGAATAGCAACAATTTCAGAGATTGATGAACCATCTAAACGTGCAAAAGCGCAATGGAATGCCGTAAAGGATTATCTTGCACACTCTTAATCTCTCATCGGCCAAACGCTATCTGGTCCAACGCTAAAAAAGCGATTGCCAAAAATTTAGAGTATCGGCGAAACATGGAGACCTTAGTGCTACGTGGCATAAGTTCGTGTGAACTTTAGATACCCACTTTCAAGAAAGTGGGTATCTGGGCGTGGTTAAATCATCCGAAAAAGTTCACACGAATTTATGCCGTCAAGCATTAGTATGTCCACATTGATCGCATATCCGGTAAAATTCATCACCGACGGTAAGGGAAAACGCCAGGAAGTGGTTGTTCCTTTTCAGGTTTGGAAAAATCTAACCGCCGAGTTGGAAGAATTGCGCGAAAAGCAAAGAATTTTACTGGGCCTGCGCCAGGCCTGTCGCCAAGCAAAGGCGCAGGAAAGAGGCGCACTGTCTGAACAAGATTTGGCTGAGCCCAATCGTAAGCGGAAAGCCGTCGCCTCGATTGAGCAAATCCTCGAATTAACGCGCTCATCATCGAGTTCATGGGCGGAAAGCGTTATCGCGGATCTGGAAAACCGCGTATGACCTACTTTTCGATACGTCGGCATTGATCAAGATTTATCACCAGCTTTGGTAATTTACAAGGGCGCAGAAACGATCTACATTTTCGAGTTGGCGCGCGTCGAGTTTATTGCCGGAGTTTATCGCAAATTTCGGGAAAGAGAGATCAATCGGGCGGCGCTTCATGCGGTGATTCCAAAATTTACGGATGACCTACGGAATCGTTACCAGGTCGTCAATTTTTCATCGCTGGTTTTGGACAAAGCGCAGAGCCCGATTCAGCAGTTAGGCGAGAAGCATTCTCTGCGAGCTTTAGGTACTATGTGAACTCCTATCTTCAGCGTGGCTTTACTTTTTGTCTGCAAAATCAGATGGCGGTTGGGCTCAATGCCATAATCTATCTGCTGTTGATGGGATTAACATACGGCGCTTTCCACCTGGCTGGAATCCCCGATTTAACGGAAATTATTCGGTTCGATGAGCCGACACAGCAAACAATCGAACAAATTCTTTATCGTATTGACACTTTGGATAGAATACCATTTATTCGCTTTAGCGGCTACACCCTTGGCATTTTTCTGATGGGTTCTTTGGGGTTAGTCTTTACTGCCGGCGGCACATTGGGGCAGGTCGTATCGCCACGAACCGGGTTGCAACAATTTCAGCAAACCGGCGTCGAATACTTCGACCCCTTTTTAAAAATTATCGGGCTGACCGGCTTCTTTTTGCTAATCGGCGTGACGTTGGACGGCGGTTTGATGCTCGGTCTGAGTTGGCTATTGAGCGTGACGATTGGCCAGGTGAATTTTGGCGTATTTACGGTTTTATGGAGCCTGATTTTTTTAGCAAATCTGGTTGTCTACGCGCTGTTGCTCCTGATCTTCTTTATGATTACCATGTACGCGCTGGCAGATTATGCGCGCCAGGCGAATACGGCAAGGAAAATATGCCGGAACATCCTGCGTTTTAGCTTAAAAAATTTCGCCGGCATCCTGGCGATAACTTTTTGTGGGATTATCATCCAGTTCGCCCCGACAGTAGCGGCCGGCGTGATTTTTGGTGTCTTTGATTTATTTCTGCCGCATTCTGTCGTTGGCGCATTTGAGTCATTAACCACGGCCTACATTTCCGGTTTTGCGACTGTATTCTGGCTGGTTACTCCCTATTATCACTTATCAGAGAAATCCGATGCAACGATTTAACTTTAACCTGAAAATCGGGCTAAGCATTGCCGCCAGCATCGCCTTTCTCTACCTGGCCATGCGCCAAATTGAATTTAGCCGGTTGTGGGGATTTGTCAAAACAGCCAACTATTGGTATTTTATTCCGGCTGTTACGGTTGTACCGCTTTCCTTTGTTATACGCGCCTTCCGCTGGCGCTATCTGCTTAGACCGCTTAAATGGCCCGCCTATACCAGCGCTTATCATGCCGTCGCCATTGCCTTCCTGATTAACAATATTTTTCCGCTGCGTTTGGGTGAATTTGCTCGTGCCTATGTTATTGGCGAAAAAGAAAATATGAGCAAAGCCGGCGCATTTGCCACCGTTATCTGGGAACGTGTTTTTGACGGCTTTATGCTGATTCCTTATTTTATTCTACTATGCTTTTTGCCGTTTGATATCCCGGCTACACTTAAAACAGGCACCTGGATGTTAATGGGATTTTTTGCCGGAGTTGCGGGTGTTTTGATCGGATTAGCCTTCATGCGGGAGGGAACCGCGCGGATAATCTATCGCTTAGTCAAGTTGTTACCGGCTCGGCTGCAGCAGACAACAAATATGTTTATCGGAATGCTGTTAAGCGGCATTGATACCGTCAAAAATCCGCGAGCGATACTGCCCATTATCGGCCTTAGCTTTGTGGTGACGCTATGCCTGTTTCTGAATTTGAAATTTGCGGTCACCGCTTTTTTTGGGGACAGTTTGCACTGGACAAGCAGCATCCTCATATTTGTTGGACTTAATTTTGCAGTTTTGTTGCCGGCAACGCCGGGCTATGTGGGGACTTTTCATGCCGCCTGCGTTTTTGCGCTTAAGCAGTTTGGCGTTGATGAAAGCCAGGCGTTTGGTTTTGCGCTCGTTTATCACGCCGCCAACTACATTCCCAGCACACTGCCAGGCTTGATTAGCCTGCTTAGCCAGAACATATCGCTCCGGCAAATCCGGGCCGATGCAAATTCCGAAAAGCTGTCTTAGCTTCATTGCAAAACCGGAGTAGCAAACTTCAGGTAATTGCTCAAAAAGCGTGGGTAACCTTGCGAAGGCTTTACTGCAAAACTTGT
>CAYOLL010000054.1:0-35377 GCA_964404765.1 uncultured Gemmatimonadota bacterium
TCGTAATGCTATGTAAATATTATCTTTATACGATAATGGTTGACGTCAACTTAAGGAGTAACGAATGGAAGAATCACCACGCCGCAGAACTCGACCCGGCGCTATTGAACCGGAGCAGCGCGCGCGACATTATCGCCGTTTGCTGGATCAAGACCGTCAGAATTATCGCGGCACGGTTTTGCTGGTGGATGATGATGATCTGGTCAGATCCGCTATCCGGATGAATCTGCAAAAAAACTACGTCGTTTTTGAAGCGCCAAACGGCTACAAAGGCTTGGAAATCCTCAAGAATAATTTAGAAAAAGTGGATTGTGTGATCACGGATATCCGGATGCCCGGCTTGAACGGGTCGGAGTACATGGCTAAGGCCGCCGAAATTACCCGTGATGTCTATTTTATCGTCCTGACTGGGCATAAAGGCGAAGTGACGGAGTCGCAATTGATCGGTGATGGCGGTGGTCGTTTAAGCGGGTTTTTGGAAAAACCGGTTTCAAATACAGAATTGGAATATCAAATTCAAAAAGCCATCCAATTGACCAAGACCCAGCGGGACAGAATTCGCGCCCATGATAATGCCCATCGTCTGGTTGAAACAATTGAAAACATTTATAACATCAAAAATCTGGCCCGGCTGCTTTCGGCCATCTTTGAAAATGCAATGATGTTTACTTCGGTCGGCATTGGGTTTTTAGCGTTTTTTGAGGAAGGCGACGGCTCGCTGCGTATTCTGGGCGGAACCGGTCGCTTTGCTCAAATGATTGATGAGCCGGTTATTAACAACGCAAATCTGCGCATCGAGGAAGTCAAATTGCTGATTCAGGCGATTGAAACCGATAAAATTCAAGAAACCGATCAGATCATGGCCCTGCCTCTCAAACGTGGTGGGATGATGTTGTGCGGCCAACCGATTGTCGATCCGCGCGACAAAAATTTTATCCGTACTTTTGCCCGCAATGCCGAAGAAGCCATCGAAAACGTTTTCTATTTTAAACAATTGGAAGAGCGTAAGCGGATTGAGCAGGAGCTTAAAATTGCCGCGGAGATTCAGACCTCGATGCTGCCGCCGGAGCTGCCGTCGCTGGAAGATTTGGAGATTATCGGCCTGCAAGTGCCGGCCAAGGAAGTTGGCGGCGATTATTATGACTTTATCCAATTTAATGATAACTTGCTGGGGGTTTGCGTCGGCGATGTCACCGGGAAAGGCGTTCCGGCCGGGCTGGTTGTGGTCATGGTGCAGAGTTATTTGCGCATCCTGCTCAATCAGAATGCCATAAAGGCGCAAAGTCAATATGATACATCTTTAAAGCACATCATCGAAACGATCAACCTTGCGCTTTATAAGAATGTAGGCCCGGACCGCTGCATGACTTTTTTGCTGGCGTTGTGGGATTCCGACCGCAAAATTATGCGTTATGCCGGCGCCGGTCACGAATGGCTGATTATCTGCCGCGCCCAAACCGGCAAGTGTGAGCTAATTCATGCCGGTGGGGCGATGCTGGGCATGATTGATGATATTTACGAGACAATCCGGGAACATGAGTTATTTTTAGAAACGGGGGATACGATCATACTTTACACGGATGGCGTTACCGAAACCTTTAAAACCGACGATGAAATGTATGGCATTGAGCGTTTTGTCGAAGCGATTGAGCGTAACATTTCTCATCCGGTGTCCAAAATTCCACGCCTGCTTTACGATGATATCAAGACATTTGCCAACGGCGAGGCGCAGCGGGACGATATTACTATTGTGGTTATTAGACGTAAATAGTGTTGGGTTCATTTTTTAACTTTTTCAACTTTTTCAAAAGGAGAATGTATGCGTAGAGCAGTTTTAGCCCTCATTCTGTGCCTTACTCCGACGCTGATTTTAGCGCAGGATGAATCCCTGGATGAGTTGTTGGAATCGGTCGAGGAGTTGGTGATTGTCACGGCCTCCAAGACGGCGGAACGGCTGGTGGATGCGCCTGCGACGGTGATTGTCATTACCAAAGAGGACTTTCAAACCCGGGGGTACAGCGAACTATCACAGATTCTGGATGATCTGCCGGGTATGGAAGTCGTTCGCCCTTATGGCGATGCCCAGCTCAAAAATTATTGGCGCGGCTATCGCAATACGATTGGCGAGCCGTTTTTGATCATGGTTGACGGCATTGTCTTCAATCATCTTTATTACAACACGGCCGATGGCCCGTTGGTAACCATTCCTATTTCCAATATTGAACGGGTCGAGGTGGTTTATGGCCCGGCCTCGTCTGTATACGGCGCCAATGCCTTTATGGGTGTGATTAATGTTCTTACGACCAAAGATAAGGAAAACGACGGTTCGTATATTTCGTCCAAGAGTTTTGGCGGCGACAACCGGCAGCGGATTGCCGATTTTAGCTATTTTTACAAGCGTGGCGATCTGCGCTTAAGCGCAACAGGGCGGATTGATAACGGCGAAGTGGATCGCGAAGCAGCCCAGCGTTATGAGTACTTGAAGGATCACTACTATGCCGACAGATTGCTGTGGGGCGGTTTTGTGGACAATCCCAATATTGGCGGAGAATTCAGATCGGCGCGGCGAAATCGCAGTTTTGATTTGCGGGCCTATTACGGCGGCACGGAAATTGGAGTCCAATATTATGTGATGGATTCCGGGTATGGCCTGGAATATGCGGCAGATCTGGTGCAAAACAATTCCGTTTGGCGACGACCGGAGTTGAGCCTTTCGCTACGGCACAATCAGTCGTTTGGCAGCAAAGTTTCCGCGACCTCACTGATTCGCTATCGTCGCAGCGATGTTTCCAATGACTCGTATTTTGTTGATGCTTATTTTGATGGTAATACTTACGTCGCAGCCTTTTCATATTGGCAATCTTTAAATGTTAGTTGGTCGGCCTTTCAAGATTTTGACGTTAAAATAAACGATCAATTTTCATTTAATGCAGGCTTGAAATACGAGCAAAAAAATCTGCAAAAAGCGTATGATATCAACGGTGAAAGCGCTTCCGGCACACCCGGCGGCTATGAGCCTGTTGGGGATTTGGATGCCAGCACCTACGATTATCCGGAGCCACCGCAGGCGGTTTTCCAAAACCAAAACCGAATTTTGACCGAGGATTTGGGGGCCTATCTTCAGGCGCGTTACCGGATAAGCGACACGCATCGGTTTAATATCGGTATTCGCCATGACGATAATTCCCAATATGGTTCGGCAGCTACTGTACGGGCCGGTTACGTAGGCCGGTTTAACAATTTTGGCGGGAAAATTCTTTTTGGCCAGGCATATCAAGAACCGACGCCACGGCTGCTTTACGGCGGCTGGGCCGGTGCGGGCAGCGATCCCGATCTTAAGCCGGAAGAATCACAGACGCTGGAAGTAAGCGGCAGCTATTCGACGAACAGATATTATGGGTTGATTAGTTTATGGCAAGTTAACAACACCGAAACCATTGTCAACACACCCATTGGCGCGCAAAATCTAGCAGATCGGACCGTGATGGGTCTGGATTTTCACGCCAGAGCCACATTATCCATTAGCCCCTTGAAGCAATTGAAGGTGTGGGGCTATGCCTCGTTAATTTTTAAGAAAGAAGAAGATAAGATTATCGCCGGCGTAAAGGAAGGCACACAAGATATTGGCGATCTGGCTGACACCAAGCTCTGGTTTGGAGCTACCGGTGTGGTTAATGATCGGGTTAATGCGACATTTCGCGGTCGTTATGTCGGCAAGCGCGACAAGCTAATTGATACGAATCCGCTCAACCTGACCGGCGGGCTCGATGGTTACGTGACCGCTGATGCCAGTGTAACCGTGCAAAACGTGTATGTCAAAGGCATCGGTGTTACGCTAAGTATAACCAACTTGTTTGATACAGCATACGATCATCCCGGTATTCGCGATGCCGGAGCGGGTGAAGAACCCGGCCATTTTGATAATGCCGGCGATTGGCATGGTTCGAGCAGTTATTACAGTTCGCGGCTGCCGCAGCCGGGCCGGGCTTTGCTGGTCTCACTCAACTTAAACTACTAGTTTTAGATTTTTTAAATGCAAGAAACCTTGCGAAGGTTAAACTTGTTGCGGAGTCAATATTTTCAAGGTCCGCTGAACTCCTCAGCGTGAACCTTCGCAAGGTTATTTTGTCAATGGTTTGGAAAATCTTGCAATGTCATGCGGCGCTGCTCCGGTTATTTGTGAGCAGCGCCGCATTCTTATTTTGGGCGAAATCGTGCCATTAGAAATGACATTTCTGCAAAATTCTGCAAAATCAAGAACCTCAGCCGGATAACCATGATTATGATAACATACCGTCTGCATCTGGTCGAAATAGGCCGGCGCTTATACGCCAAAGAAATGATCGCCGGCAGCGAAGGCAATATTAGCCTGAAACTAAACGATCACCGCATCCTCACGACGCCCACGGGTCTTTGCAAAGGTTTGCTCAGGCCGGACGATCTGGTCGAAGTGGACGCAAATGGCCTTTTACTCAAGACTGAAAAAGGCCGGCCATCATCGGAATTGCCGATGCATTTGGCCATCTACCGCGCCCGTCCTGATGTAAAGGCGGTGGTTCATGCTCACCCGATTGTCGCCACCGGTTTTGCGCTGGCCGGCATCCCGCTGGTCAAAAACTTTCTGCCGGAAATCATCCTCACCTTTGGCGAAATTCCGTTAACCCGCTACGGGACGCCATCCACCTGTGAGCTTTCCGAAGAAGTTGCCCGGCTGATTAAAAATCATGATGGCCTGTTATTGGCGAATCATGGCGCAGTCACTGTGGGCAAAGATTTGGATGAAGCTTATTTTCGGATGGATGTGCTGGAGCATTATGCCAAGACCGTACTGGTTGCCCGTCAGCTTGGCACACCTCAAGAGCTATCCACAACGAACATGGCCAAGCTGCGAGCCTTAACGCAGCAATCCGTAGCAGAACTAACAAAAATGCTGGATTGTAAGATAAAAAATACCGACGGCTGTTAGCCAATAACAAAACTGTGGAGGACATCTTGTGCCGGCGCAAAGCCCCCCGGAATCACAACTGATTGTAGCAGCTATTCGCTATGTCGTGCAAGAGCATGTTTTATGGGCCGAAATTAACCGTCCAGAGGTTCATAACGCGATTAACTTTGAGGTGATGACCGGCTTGGAGGCCGTTTTAGCCAGAGCGGAAGCTGATCCGGAAATTCGGGCGCTGGTACTAACCGGAGTGGGGGAGACCGCTTTTGCTGCCGGTGGCGACATTAAGCAGTTTGCTGAATTGCACACGGCGGAGCAAGCCGCCGAAATGGCGCAGCGCATGAAGGCCATTCTGGATCGTCTTGAACATCTGCCGTGCTGGACAATTGCCTGCTTAAACGGCGCGGCATTCGGCGGCGGATGGGAAACCGCTTTGGCTTTTGATTTTTGTATAATGTCGGACACGGCGAAAATCGGCTTTACCCAGCGTAGATTTCACTTGTTACCCGGTTGGGGCGGCGTAACGCGATTAGTCGAGCGCGTCGGGCGGTCTGTCGCCATGCGCTGGCTGGCCGAGTGTGCCGTCATTGACGCTGCGGCTGCCCAGACTGCCGGTTTGGTTGACCGCCTTGAGCCGGCTGAGAATGTGAAAGCTGCAGCCTGGCAGTGGGCTTTGCAGTTGCAGCGCACGGATCGGGATATGATTGAATCGCTGAAGCAAGCCGGGTTATACGCCCGGGAAATGCCGCGTTCTCAGGCCATTGCCGCCGAATTAGCTCCATTTGTGCGCTTTTGGGCCGCAGAAGAGCATCATCGGCGCGTGCAGGCTTTTTTGCATGATGTGTAAACCATTATCTACACACATTTCGAAAATTTACGAAGCGGATAGTCAAAAGCGCGATCTATGTCAATCTGACAGCATGACATAGACCGCGCCTGGTTTTGTTCTTTCCTATTTGTGCAATGCCGCTTACGCGCGCAGGCACTCGTCTATTTTCTCCTCAACTTCCGTGGATTTGAACGGCTGACCCATAATCTTGTTCAGGGCCACGCAGGTGACGCCGAACTTGGCCCGCAGAATATGGATAAACTGGCCGTTGTTGATTTCCGGCACCAGCAGTTTTGGGAAACGGCGCAAAATGTCAGCGGTATTTTTAGGCAGCGGATTCAGATAGCGAAAATGCGTTTGGGCAACTTTTCGACCGCGGGCGCGCCAATGCTCCACCGCCGCTCGAATCGTCCCATAGGTAGAGCCCCAGCCAACCACCAGCAATTCGGCATCAGCGTCGCCAAAAATCTCTAAATCGGGGATGAATTGGGCAGCCTGATCAATTTTGCGCTGACGCAGTTCCACCATGTGCTGATGATTTTCAGGGTCGTAACTCACGTTGCCGGTGCCGTCTTGCTTTTCTAACCCACCGATGCGGTGTTCCAGACCGGGTGTGCCGGGCACAGCCCAGGGACGGACAAAATTTTCATCCCGCAGATAAGGCAAAAAGCCGGCGTCATTATTGTTGGATTGGGAAACAGCCGACACGTCCAAATCCGGCATATCGTCCAGATTGGGCAGTTTCCATGGCTCGGCGCCAAAGCCCAGATAGACATCGGACAGCAGAATGACCGGGGTCATAAACTGTGTGGCCAATCGCACGGCTTCCATCGCCATATTGAAGCAGTCTGAGGCCGATTGGGCGGCAATGACAATCACCGGCGCTTCACCATGCCGCCCGTTCATGGCCAGATTTAAGTCCGATTGCTCGGTCTTGGTCGGCATTCCGGTCGACGGTCCGCCGCGCTGAACGTCGACGACAATAATCGGCAATTCAACCATTACGGCCAGACCGAGGGCTTCACCTTTGAGCGCCAGACCCGGTCCGGCTGTCGTGGTCACGCCGATGTTTCCGGCATAAGCCGCGCCTATCACACTGGTAACAGCAGCAATTTCATCTTCAGCTTGAAATGTTTTGACGCCATATTCCTTATAGCCGGACAGGGCGTGCAAAATATCGGAGGCCGGGGTAATCGGATAAGAGCCCAAAAAGACCGGTCGCCCTGCCCGCAAACCAGCCGCAACAAGGCCAATCGCCAAGGCATCATTGCCGGTAATATTGCGATATTTGCCCGGTTCCAACTGCGCCGGTCCAATAGAGTAGCGCGTGGGAATCATTTCGGTAGTAATGCCAAAGTTAAAGCCGGCGCGTAAAGCGCGAATATTTGGGTCAATCATCTCCGGCTTTTTGGCAAAGTAATCGCGAATCCATTCCTCGGTCGGCTCAAGTTTACGATCAAACATCCAGTACATCAATCCTAAAGCTAAAAAATTCTTGCAACGCTCGACTTCTTTAGAAGTTATTCCTGTGTCTTCCAGCGCCCGGGCTGTTAAACCGGTCAAGTCAATCGGATACAATTTGTAAATGCTCTTGAGTGTCTCGTCATCCAACGGGTTACTCGTATAACCGGCCAGCTTGAGATTTTTATCGCTAAAACCGGCGGAATTAACGATAACAATGCCGCCCGGATTCAGAAATTTCAAGTTCGTTTTTAGTGCGGCGGCATTCATGGTGATCAGCACATCGCACATATCGCCCGGCGTGTGAACATTCTTGCTGCCAAATTTGACTTGAAATGCCGAGACGCCGTAGGTTGTCCCGGCTGGGGCACGAATTTCAGCTGGAAAGTCCGGGAAAGTGGCCACATCATTGCCCATAAATACGGTTGTACTTGTAAATTGACTGCCGCTGACTTGAATGCCGTCGCCTGAATCACCGGCAAAACGGACGGTTGCTTCTTCCAGTTTCTCAAAAAGCTTTTCCATAAGACTCCCGACTTGTATCTAACCTGAATTATTCATACGCTTCACCACCAAGTCACTAAGACCCGAAATTAAAACTAGATAGATGATTGGATGTTTTAACGGCGCCTTTTTAATCTAAATGCAACCGACCCATCAAATCTCGCTTTGTGTATTCGAGCCTTTGTGGTATGAATAACTCAGGCTAAAAGGTCAAAAAAAATGGTTAATATTTAATTGCTTACCAATAGAATTGTGCCTAATTATAGTTACGATTACAAAACAAATTTGCGTATCATTAATTTTCTGCGACTTTGGATAAAAGCGCTAACAGCTTATCCGGGTTTAAAATCTTCAAGGCGTTAGCAAAACCCTGACATCAAAGGGCGTTTCTTACATGATGCGATTTTCGGAAGCGTTCAGAATCGCGCTGATATCACCATCGAAAAAATGATATCCCAATACGACGCTATCGTCTACAATCCCGATAAAAAGCTCGCCGCCCACACATTTACCGAATTTGTTTTTCGGCAGGACAGGCTGTAACTGCTCTCAGTAATTTTACACGTCGTGTTGACCGCAGATATGTAGGGAACCGGTTGCGAAAATCCGATAACTTCTTGTCGTAAAGGAACTTCCACAAGTATTTGCTTGATTTTTAAAGTAAAACATATATTTTTTCCCATCTTTTTATTAAAGCCAAAGAAATAGTACGATTTTAACGGGTAAAGTCAATGATTTTTGAAAATGTACAGCAGATTTGGCAAAATATTGCCGCAGCAGCAAAAAAGGTCGGGCGCTCTCCAAATGAGGTTGCGCTGATGGCCGTTACCAAAACGCGTTCGGTTAACGAAATTAAGGCGGTGATTCAGGCAGGTATTCATCATATCGGCGAAAATCGAGTGCAGGAGTTTCAGCAAAAATACACTGCACTGACCGATATCACCGCAAACTATCACCTGATTGGCCATTTGCAGACCAACAAAGTCAAGGCCGCCCTGGAATGTTTTGACTGGATTGACGCGGTTGACAGCCTGCGTTTAGCCGAAGCCATCCAAAAACAAGCGGAAAAATTGAATCGAAACATTGATATTTTGGTAGAAGTGAACACGTCCGGAGAGGAATCCAAATTTGGCGTCCTGCCCGCTCAAACCGCAGCTTTAGTAGAACAGCTTAGTGTTTTACCCAATCTGCGTGTTCGCGGTCTGATGACCATTGGCGCATTCGTGGAAGATATGGAAATCGTGCGGCAAAATTTTCGGCAACTTCGACAATTGCGCGACCATATTGCGAATCAAAATTGGCCAAATGTAGATATGAAACACTTATCAATGGGTATGACTCACGATTATGAAGTTGCGATTGAGGAAGGCGCGACGATTGTTCGCGTCGGCACCGCCATTTTTGGGCCACGCCTGCAAAAGTAACCGCTGATAAAACAAACCTAACCGGTCTTGGAAATCTGTTAGGTTTACGTTGTAAACACAGAAGGAGTCACCTTGAATCTCACCCCTTTAGACATCCGCAAGCAGCAGTTCAAAAAATCCTTGCAAGGTTATAATACCGAAGAGGTTAACGCTTTTTTGGAAATGTCCGCCGAGGAGTTTGAGACTGTTATCCGCAAATACGACGAATTGAAGAGCAAGTTGGCTGATACGCAAGAGCGTCTGGGCGGCTACCTCAAGATTGACCGCGACTTGCGCGATACGATGATGATGGTCAACAAATTGCAGGAAACAACCAAAGCCGAAATGAAGCGCGAAGCCGAGTTGGTCATCCAAAACGCCGAAAAAGAAGCCGGCAAGCTAATTCAATCCCATCGTGATCAGCAGCAAAAACTGATCGGTCACATTGAACAGCTTAAAGCCGATCAGGAAGCCCTGGAACTCAAACTCAAGGCCATGGCCAGAACCTTAAGCCGGGTTGTGGAAATCGAAGAAAAGTCCGGTGACGAGCTAAAGTTGGATTTGGATGCCTTAGCTAATGCTGATGAAAAAACACTGCTGCAGAATCGTATGAATTTACTGCAAGACGTGCGGCGCTTGCAAAAGGAAAAGCAAGCCTATCTGGCCCGGCTCAAAAGTCTGCTGGAAATGCAGCAGAAGATGCTGGAGTTGTAGGTCAAATGATTCAAAATGAGGATTTTTCATGAAAAGAATATGCTTGTTATTTATCATCCTGATCAGTGTGTCCTTTGCGGCAACAAGCAAGGGTTTGGCCCAGGGCGCCACCGATTTGCTGGACATGTCGCTGGAAGACTTGCTCAATATTACGATTACAACCGCCGCCAAACGGGAGCAAACGATTCGCGAAGCGCCGGCTTCGGTTACGATTATTACCGCGGAACAGATCAAGCGCTACGGTTATCAAACTTTGCAGGATGTGTTTCAAAGCGTGCGCAGTTTTTATACTACTTATGACTACAGCTACTCGTTTATGGGTGTGCGCGGTTTTTCCCGCCCGGCAGACTTTAACAATCGCGTCTTGCTGCTGATTGACGGCCATATTTATAACGATGATATGTGGGGCTCGGCTTATATAGGCACCGAAGCCGGCTTGAATCTGGATATTGTGGAGCGCGTGGAAATTGTGCGCGGGCCAGGGTCGGTATTGTACGGAACCCACGCCATGTTCGCCGTCGTTAATGTCATCACCAAATCCGGTGCCGTCATTGACGGAGTCCAAATCAGCGCAGAGGGCGGCTCGTGGGGCCGTAAAGAAGGCAGCGCCATTATCGGCAAAAAGCTAACCAATGGTCTGGATGTCGCGGTTTCCGGTCGCTGGGCCGATTTGGATGGCGACGATCATTACTTTAAAGAATACGACGATCCTGCCTATAACAATGGCCTGGCGGAAGGACGCGACTGGGATAAATATTCCGATGTAATGCTCACGGCGCGATACGGCGACTTGACCTTTTTCGGCCTGGCCGGCAGTCGGGAAAAAGGCCGGCCAACAGCGATTTATGGTGAAAATTTTAACGACTCCCGCTCTAAAACGCTCGACCGACGACGTTTCGGTGAATTGAAGTGGGATCACGCCCTTTCCCCCGATCTGAGCGTCATGGCCAAGGGCTATGCCGATTGGTATACTTTTGATGGCGGTTATCCCTACTCGTACTTAGAAGGAGACATCCCCGAACTGGTCGATTATGTCAACTACGACTATGCCCGCACAACCTGGTGGGGCGGCGAAGTTCAGGCGCGTTGGGCGGCCAAAAATCTGCCGAATCGTCTAACCGCCGGCCTGGAATACCGCCATCATCCCAACGCGCGTTACACCAATTTTGACGTGTTTGGTGAGTACGGCAATGACAAGATCAATTTCAATGTCCTGTCGGCATATCTAGAAGATGAGTACAAGCCCACCAAAAATATGACTTTTGTGGCCGGGTTGCGCTATGATCGCTATTCAGATGTGGAGCGAACGCGGCTTGACGACACTGACCGCATCTTGTATGAGATGCAGGTCAGCCGGGTGACACCGCGACTGGCTGCGCTGTATCAGCCAATGGCCGGCAGCACCGTGAAGCTGCTTTACGGCCAGGCATTTCGCGCCCCCAACTTCAGTGAAATTACACTCTACATCCCTAACCCGGAATTAGAAAGCGAAAAAATTCAAACACTGGAAGCGACCTGGGAACATCAACTCAACTCGCAATTGTTTGGCCTCGTTTCTGTCTACAAAAACGACATTACCGATCTGATCGAGCGCGTCTGGCAAGAGGATCAGGAAAATTGGCAGTTTACGAACTTGTTGGATGTGGAAGCCCATGGTTTTGAAGTCGAACTGAATGCCCGGCTTAAAAACGGTGTGAGCGGATATGCCAGCTACAGCTTTCAAAAATCGGAAGAGAAAGAGACTCACGAAAAACTTTCTAATTCCCCGGAAAACCTACTGAAAGCCGGAGTCAGTGTACCGGCAGGGCGCTATTTTTACATCGCTGCCGACGGCATTTGGGACGACAAGCGCTTGAAGTTAAACACGGAAGGCGGGCAACAATCCGCTACAACCGCAGCCTACTTTCTTGGTAATCTAACCGTAACTACACGGCCTTTAGCCGGTCATGTGGAAGGCGCGATACAAGTGCGAAACATTTTTGACAGCGATTACAATTTTCCTGTCGGACGTCAATATGCCCAGACAAGTTTGCTTCAGCCCGGGCGGTCGATTGTTGTAAAAATTACGGCAGCTTTCTAACGCACAAGTTGACGAGCTAATGATTACACCGCCTGAAATCGAACAAATTAAAAATATTATTGTAGCGAATGTTCGACCGGCAAAGATTGTGCTATACGGTTCATGCGCCCGCCACGAGCAAACCGAAGACAGCGACCTGGACATGTGCATCATCAAGCCGACCGTGACGGACCGGTTTAAAGAACAGACAGAACTTCTGCGGTTGCTGTATGATTTTGAATTTGACAAAGATATTTTATTGTTTACGGAAAGCGATTTTGAGCGGGATAGAGACATTGTCGGTTCCATCAACTTCAACATTTGTGCGGAAGGCGTTGTGCTCTATCCGCCCCACGAGACGAGCGTCTGGCGACCGGCCAGCCCGGTGAATATGGCCAAACAGGTCGAACATGCCCGGAAGTTTTTGGACATGTCCGCACATGATTTGACCATGTTAGAGCGCACACAAAATGAGAACTTTCCGGTTGACTTTTATGGGACGCATATACCGAAAATCGTCAAGCATGCGCTCCGGGCGATTCTCATCAGCCATGCCGTTTCCTTCCGAAACATGCCCACGATAACGGCGGGTTTTGAGTTGGCAAAAGGGGCTGGCTTTTTGTGGCTTGACCGATACGATGCGCTTAAAAAGTTTACAGTATTCGACAAAGATTTTTCGCTTTTGGATGAATCGGAAATGCCCGAAATCAACCTCAATGACGACTTGAAATTGATCAAAGAACTGCTCGAATGCATCAAACAACAACTGGGAGTTGCGCCATGAAACAATTACCCTACACACATATTGAAGTCGACGAAATATGCCGCAAAATAATACCTGCCCAATATTGGAATGACGTAATGTATATTTTATATACCTCAATCTTGATTGCCCATGAAACTGGAGCAGATCGTTGGGGGATTCGCCTTAAACCTGAAAGCATTATGTTAACACCTGGTTTTTACGAAGTATTACAAATTCTACCAACATATTTCCATATCATAGTTGATGCACCAACTGTTCCTCCAAATATGCGCAATTCGTCATTGCTTACTTTTCGTACCGACCGATATGATGGTAGTGGTAAAAATGGATATTATGGATCAGATCTCAATTCTGAATCCTGCGATGTGCATTACGATATGTTAGAAGAGGGCGTAACGCTAAAGAAGATTTACGAAGTATTGCTGGAAAGTCATCGTAACTCAATTGTTAATTCAGCTAGCAAACCAATGAGAAAGGAAACTCCCGATAAACACTCGCCGGAACTGGTTAAATTTGTCGCGGAACAATTCGGACAACCTTTACCACAGCCGTTACATTTCAAAGACCGGGCTTTCGATATTTTACCATTGCCACTGGAAGAAATTGATGAAGCTGAACAGTTTGCAGAAGGCACTGTGCGTCAAGTGAAAGTGAATGCGTACGACCGTGATGCACGTGCCCGAAAACTTTGTATTGAGCACTATGGCGAGCGTTGTTGTATTTGCGGGATGTCGTTTGGGGAAAAGTATGGATCTGACGCTGCCGGAATCATTCATGTCCACCATCTTAAACCGCTCTCGGATATTGGTGAGCAATATATCGTTAGTCCAATCAAAGACCTGCGACCGGGTTGTCCAAATTGTCATGCAGTTATTCATGCAGTTAAACCGGCGCGTACAATTGATCAAGTGAAAACAATGCTATCATCGGCCAAGAAACCTTAATCCGGAGTTGCAGTATGAAAAACATTCGTCAACAATTGAAAGACACGCTGGCTTTTTTAGAGCCAAAAATCAAGACAAAACCGATTGCCGGTGTCATCCTCGGCACGGGTTTGGGCAAGCTGGCCGACCGCATTGAAAAAGACGCGACTATCGACTATGAAAATGTTCCACACTTTCCTTTATCAACCGTCGAGCATCATGCCGGCAAGCTGATTTTCGGTAAATTAGGCGGCAAACCGGTCATGGCTATGCAGGGTCGCTTTCACTATTACGAAGGCTATTCCATGCAGCAAATCACCTACCCGGTGCGGGTGATGAAGGCGCTCGGCTGTGAAACGCTCATCATGTCCAATGCCTGCGGCGGCATGAATCCGCTGTTTCGCGCCGGCGACATCATGGTCATCGACGATCATATTAATCTGCAAGGAGACAACCCGCTGATCGGGGTTAACGACGATGAACTTGGTCCGCGCTTCCCCGATATGTCCGAACCGTACAATCAGCAGTTGATCGCCAAAGCCGAGTCTATCGCCCTGCAAAAAGGCATCAAAATGCACAAAGGCGTTTATGTTTCTGTGGCCGGACCAAACTTGGAAACTCGCGCCGAATATCGCTTTTTGCGGGCTATCGGGGCCGATGTCGTCGGCATGTCCACCGTACCGGAATGCATTGTGGCCGTCCACGGCGGCATGAAAGTTGCTGCCTTCTGCGCCGTCACCGACGAGTGCTTTCCCGACAAGCTGGCCAAAGTCAGCATCCCGCGCATTATAGAATACGCCGGCGTGGCTGAAAAGAAGCTGGTGGTGATTATGGAAGAGTTGGTGGCGGGTTTATAACCATTTCCTTTGCGGCGGTAAAAAGGAGGAGAACATGATTCATGTTGAAGAAAAACCGGTTATAACTCAGACCGAAAATTCGATCGGCGGCCCGACTATCGATCTTTTGGATCGCACCGATGTTACGATTGATGAGCTCGAAGCCGATCCGCCGGGTTATGTATTTGACTTGATTGATGGAAAGGTAGTGCCGAAAATGCCGAGTATTCGTGAAGGCGATATTGTCGCCAAAATTGCCGAGGCGCTTTTTATATATCTGAAAGCAAACCCAATCGGACGGATTATGTTTAATGTCAATTATCGCATCATTCCGGAAAGTAGGCGCGAAAGTCGGGCGCCTGACATTTCATTTATCAAGCACGGGCGTTTCGATCCGCCGCAAAGCGGCTATCCGGCCATTGCCCCGGATCTGGCCATTGAAGTGGTCTCGGAAAATGATCGCGTGGATGCCGTTTTTGACAAAGCCCGGCTGTATATTAATTGCGGCGTTCAGGAAGTTTGGGTTGTCATTCCGATCTCGCAGGAGGTTTTGGTTTACACGGCGACGACCATCAGCGGGACGCGGGATGTGTTGACTTCGACGGTTTTGCCGGGTTTGGCGTTGGATGTGAAGGCCATCTTTTCTGTTTAAAGCGTCGGGAATTTGGCGGAAGGAGGAACTCATGTTCAAAAATAATAATCGGTGTCCTCAACGTCTTCAGGTAGCGGTTCTTAAAAAAGTGCTCATGGTCTTTGTTGTCATCATGATGTGTTCTTGTCAGTCTAATCAAATGATAGAGCTTCCGGTAGCCAACGGTCTCGTGGCGTACTATTCTTTCGACGGTCATGTCGATGATTCAAGTGAAAATCAGAATCATGGCGCGCAATATGGCGGAGTGACCTTTGTGCCGGGCAAAAGCGGAAAGGCGGCCAAATTTGACGGAGTAGACGATTACATCCTGATTATACCGCGCAGCGATGTCTCGGCAATCGGCGATTTTACGGCAGGCGCTTGGACTTATGTTGAAGGATGGAAGTATCAAAGCAGTCCGTATGAGGGAAAAGACCGCCAATACATTTTTGACGGGCATACACATTCGAATACGACCGCAAGAGATTTTTATAGACCGGGGTTTGCCTTAATTTATGATTGGACCTCCGAAGCCGCGGAAATCCATAACTTCATTTACTATGGCCGTGATTGGCTGGAGCAAAATATAAAAGCAGATGTGAACGGGCAGTGGCGATTTTTTGTTTTTGTCCGAAAAGATGAGAACACCTACACCTATTTGGACGGTCAATTGCTCACAACATCTTACGCCGCCGAGGTTAAGCGAAGGGATGTTCTGGATATGCGTCATAACTGGTACATCGGCGCTTTTAACGGGAATAATCCGCATTACAACGACGGCGTGTTTAACTATTCATTTCACGGTCTTATTGACGATTTTTTTATTTATGATCGGGCGTTGTCAGCCGTTGAGATACAAACGCTTTACGAATGGTGACCTTAATACAACGTGTTTCTGCTACATTTAGCAGATGCATCGCCTGATGTTGTCACCAAAAGCTGTGGAGATAGGCTATGGAAGAGCTTCTTGAATTAAAAGAATTGATTGAAAAGCAAAATTATCCTGCTGCTTTAAACTTGATCGGAGAAATCGAGGAAATGAGCCGCGATGATAAAATCAACAAGGTCGAGAGTTACCTCGAAATTCTGCTGCTTCATCTTATCAAACAGGAAGCCGAGCAGCGAACAACGCGGTCGTGGGAACTCTCGATTCGCAATGCCGTTCGCGGCATTCAACGTTCCAACAAACGGCGGAAAGCCGGCGGACACTATTTGGATGAAGCCGATCTGAAACTCCTGATCGAAGAAAGTTTTCAGCCGGCGCTAGAACGCGCGGCGTTAGAAGCATTGGAAGGGCAGTTCTCCGATCAACAATTGGCCGGAAAAATCGATGCGACGTTGATTAAAGAAAAGGCCGAGCAGCTTTTAGCCTGAGTTATTGACTACGACGTGCAAGCAAACGACCAGCATTATAAAGCCCGACACGGCTTTTATAATTACGACCAAATTTGAGGCCGATATCTGAAAAGATTATAATAATGTGATTCGCAAAAAGCGCAGGGACTCCTTTTCAAAAATCTATCTGGCCGCCTGCCGCAAATTTTGAGCGCATAAAAAAGATTCGGCCAAAACTTTAGCCGAAATCGATAATATGAGTTGTTATTAATTGTATGACCTGTCATCGCGGACAACTTAAGCCGGCGTTAAATTTGCCTGAGACGAAGACAATCTATAAGGCAAAACAGACCGATGCCATATCGGTATACGTTTTGAAATGAACTCATTAATTTTAAGGAGCGAAATTCGTGGACTACAAAAGCACCATCCAATTACCGAAAACCGACTTCCCGATGAAGGGCAACCTCAAGCAGCGCGAGCCGGAGCAGCTTAAAAAGTGGGAAGAAACCAACATCTACGACAAGCTGCGCCAATTGCGTTTGGGTCGCGAGAAGTTTATTTTGCACGACGGGCCGCCTTATTCCAACAACAACATCCACATGGGCACGGCGGTCAACAAAATCGTCAAGGATTTTATCGTGCGGGCGGCGACCATGTTCGGTTACGACTCGCCGTATGTGCCAGGTTGGGACAATCACGGCATGCCGATTGAAAATCAGGTACTCAAGGAATTGCGCGCCAAAAAGCGCGAAGTCTCCAAAGTCGAGATGCGCGGCGAGTGCCGTAAATACGCCGAAAAGTACATCAACATTCAGCGCGATGAATTTATGCGACTGGGCGGTTGGGGTTCATGGCGTGATCCGTATCTGACTATGTCACCGGAGTTTGAGGCCAAGATTGTTGAAGTCTTCGGCGAGCTGGTGGAAGGCGGCTACATCTACCGCGATTTTAAGCCCGTGCATTGGTGCGTGACCTGCGCCACATCGCTGGCTCAGGCCGAGATCGAATACGAGGACAAAAAGTCGGAGTCGATTGTGATCCGTTTCCCGTTGCGACAGGATCCTGGCGGCGTTTTTGCCGGTCATGATCTTTCAAAATGCTATGTGTTGATTTGGACGACGACCCCATGGACAATTCCGGCCAATATGGCGGTTGTCGTGCACAAGGATTACGAGTACTCGCTGATTAAAACCGTTGCCGGCGATGTGTATTTGCTGGCCACGAAGCTGATCGGTCCGGTCATGGAATTAATCCAGGCCGAAAATGTAGATGAGGTCAAGCGTCTTTCCGGTAGTGAATTAGTCGGCCTAGTTTTCAAGCATCCGCTTTTTGAGCGGGATTCGCCGTTATTTTTTGCCGATTATGTCACGTTAACCGATGGAACGGGGATTGTACACACGGCGCCCGGTCACGGCAAGGAGGACTTCGACACCGGCAAGCGCGAAGGTATCCCGGTCTTATGCCCGGTCGATCCAAAAGGCTATTTTACCGCCGAGGCCCATCAATATGAAGGCAAACGGATTTGGGAAGGCAACAGCATTGTCATCGGCGATTTGCGCGCCAACGGCACACTGCTGGCGCACAGCACGATTGAGCACGCCTATCCGCATTGCTGGCGCTGCCATCAACCGCTGATTTTCCGTGCCTCGCTGCAATGGTTTTTGTCGGTGGATCACAACGACTTGCGCAAACGAGCCATGGCCGAAATCGACAAAGTGGTTTGGATCCCCAAAAATACGATCAACCGGATTAAAGACGCGGTGGGCGATCGGCCCGATTGGTGTTTGTCGCGGCAGCGTTATTGGGGCGTGGGCATTCCCGGCTTTTTCTGCGAAGGCTGCGACGAGCCGCTCATGACCCGCGAAACCGTTGATCTGGTGGTTAAATTGGTGCGCGAAAAAGGTTCTGACGCCTGGTACGAAGTTCCGGCGGAACAAATCCTGCCTGCCGGCTTAAAATGTGCTAAATGCGGCGGGCAAAAATTCCGCAAAGAAAAGGATATTTTGGACGTTTGGTTTGACTCCGGCACAACCAACCGGGCGGTTATGGAAGCGCATCCGGAATTGGCCTGGCCGTGCGATGTCTATTTTGAAGGTTCGGATCAGCATCGCGGCTGGTTCAACTCATCGCTGATGGTGGCGATGGGTACGAAGAACGCCGCGCCGTTTCGGCAAGTCATTACGCACGGCTGGATTTTGGACGAAAAAGGCGTGGCCATGTCCAAATCGCTGGGCAATGTGATTTCGCCGATTGACGTAGTGGATCGTTACGGGGCGGATTTGCTGCGGCTGTGGACGGCTTCGACCGATTTTCGCACTGACATCAAGTTTTCGATGAAAACAATGGAGCAAGGCATCACCGAGGCTTATCGGCGGATTCGCAATACCTTTCGCTTTATTTTGGGCAGCCTGGCCGATTTCGATCCGGCGCTGCACAGCATTGCTTATGAAAAGCGGCCGGAAATCGACCGTTGGTTTTCCGGTAAAGTGCAAGGATTTATTCAACGCCAAACAAAGTGTTATCGTCAATACGACTATCATGAAATCTTCCACGAGGTCAACAACTTTTGCGTCGTGGATATGTCTTCCTTATATATGGATATTGTCAAAGATCGGCTGTACTGTGATGGCGTAAATTCATTAAGCCGCCGCTCGGCACAAACAGTGCTGTACGAAGCCGGATATGCGCTGTTGACAATTTGTGCGCCAATTCTGGTTTTCACGACCGAAGAAGTCTGGAATTATTTTCCAAAACGGGCGGATGCACCGGAAAGTATACACTTTCTTGAATTTTCGGCGTATGATCCCAAACAAACAGACTCAGTTTTAGATGCTGTTTGGGATAAACTCCTGAATGTCCGCGAAGAAATCAACAAAGTGGTTGAGGCGGCCCGGGCTAAAAAGATTGTGGGACGCTCGTTGGATGCGGCCATTTATATCGTCGTCAAAGATTCCGGGTTAAAAGAGCTGTTGTCGCAACGAGCAGATGTATTGCCGGCTTTTTTCATTGCGTCACAAGTGCATTTGTGTCAATCCATTATGGATATTAATACGGAATTTAAAGTTGAAACGGATCAGCTTCAAATTGGAGTTACCGCGGCGCCGGGTCAAATGTGCGAGCGCTGCTGGCAATATCTGGAGAGCGTGGGGACGTTCGCCGATCAACCGACGCTATGTCATCGCTGTCATCACGTCATCACGGAGGTCAATTAATGACGGAAAAAAATCTCAAGAAATTTGAAGATCAACTGCTGGAAATTCGCGGCAAGTTGATTCAGGAGCTTGGTTATTACAGCAAGGATGTTTTCAACGAAACACAAGTCAACTCGACCGGTGATATTTCGGCCTATCATTCCCACATGGCTGATCAGGGCACGGATCAAATGGAGCGCGAGAAAGCCTTCATGTTCATGTCGCAGGAAGGCAAAGTGCTGAAGAGCGTCAATGATGCGCTGCGCAAGATTGTTAAGAAAGACTACGGCAAGTGTGAAAGCTGCCACAAAGCAATTAGTGTGGAGCGATTAAAAGCTATTCCGTATGCTCGTTTATGCATTAATTGTAAACGCATGGAAGAGGAGAAGACACGGAAAGCATCAAGCTCATACTTATGATACACCACAAAAAATCGCGTATATGGGATTACCAATTTTAGCACTATTTTGGGCAAGCTTCAATTGTATCTAACACTCTTTCAGTCTGTCATGCCCGAATGTCTCTATCGGGCATCCACAGCCCGACTGGATTCCCGCTAACAACATGCGGGAATGACACACTTGGAAGTGTTAGGTACAAAATGGTATTTTATGAAACTTGCCCTATTTTGATCTCAAAAAGCCCCTGTTCTTTTATGAAGAGCGGGCCTTTTTATTTGGCAAATTGGAATATTTTTAAAGAATAAATTTGTTCAGGGTAATTTTTGAAAATTTTCTTGACAGGATTGCGCCAACTATGTTATAGTATACCCACATTTACGACAATTCTTACCGTTCATTCATTAATCTATTTACGCACAATTCATGAGGAGGTCTTCCGGATGAAGCAGTCTATTTTTCTTACTGCCACTGTTGTTTTTGCACTAGTCATCTCGATAGTGATTTTCATGCTCGTGCTTGGAAATTCTAAAAATTTTCAAGAAGGGTCAGACAAGCATAAACCGATCAATATGTTAGGTACGGTTTATTTAGGTGGTCCTCTGGTCGTTGGTTTGCTCATGCTATCCATCACTACGGTTGCTGTGATTATCGAGCGAACTTTGACTCTGCAAAAGGCTGCTGGTAAAAAGGCCGCCAACAAGTTCTTCTTGGAAATGATTGAAACCGCCCGGAAAGGGGATCTGAATCGCGCCATTCAATTGTGTGATGAACAGCGGGGGTCATTAGCATCCGTCCTTCGAGCCGCGATAAGCCGCTACCAAGAGCTCACCACCGGCGGTGGCGTTCATGATCCGGAAAAGCGCTTGTTGGAAGTCCAGCGCGCCGCTGAGGAAGCCACCATGCTGGAAACGCCGTTGCTGGAGCGTAACTTAGTGGCCCTTTCCACCATGGCCTCCATCGCCACCATGGTCGGTCTACTTGGGACAACTATGGGTATGATTCGTTCCTTTACTGCTATGGCCCAAGCCGGCTCGCCCGATGCCGTGGCCTTAGCGACCGGTATTTCCGAAGCGTTGATTAATACCGCCGGTGGTTTGATTGCCGCAATCATGGGTATTATTGCCTATAACTTTTTTACAACCAAGGTTGATAGTTTTACCTATATGATTGATGAAGGTGTGTATAGTTTGGTCGAAATATTTAAAGCGCAATCCAAATAAGGAAGAGCCAATATGCCAAAAATAAAAGCAAGGCGTGTCGGTGTTGCCGTGGATATGACCCCGCTGGTGGACGTGGCCTTTCTGCTGTTGACTTTTTTCATGCTCACCACACAATTCAAGCCGCCGGAGGAGTTGGAAGTTCAACTGCCCGACTCACATTCGGCCATTAAGCTGCCCGAAAAAGACGTGATGAGTATATCGTTTGACAAAGAGGGTCGGGTTTTTTTGGGCGTTGATAAGCAGGCCGACATGGAGTACATTTTTCAGAGTCCGGAGGCGCGTTATAAAAGCGCCGTCCAAATTGACTCACTCAGAACGGTACTGCCAGAATTGTTAATTCGAGCACGCATGAAAAATCCGAAGTTGCGGACCGTCATTCGCGGAGATATCGAAGCCGATTACGGCGTCGCCTCCGACATTATGGACGCGTTGCAAAAGACGCAAATTACGCGCTTTGCAATGGTCACCAACACTGAAATGAATTAAGGAGATACCTATGTCTGGTGGAATGGATACAGGTGGCGGTGATACAAAGCGCACACGCAAGCATAGCACGAAAAAAAGGAAGCCGCGTAAGCGCGTTAATATCCGTATGGATATGACGCCGCTTGTGGATGTCGCTTTTCTGTTATTGACGTTTTTTATGTTGACAACGGTGTTTAAAAAGCCGCAGACGATGGAGATTAGCCTGCCGCCGGATGCTAAAGTGCAAATTGAGCTTGCGGCGTCCAATTTATGCACGATTATGGTGGACGAAAATAAGAACATTTTTTGCGGCGTGGGTTTGCTAGATAAAACGAATTTACCCGAAAAGGTCGAATTTAAAAATTTGCCATCTTTTCTTGTGCAAAAAGCGAAGGACAACCCACGTTTCGCCTTTCTGCTAAAGTTGGATCGAAAAGCTAAGTATCACATGATGGTGGATATTTTAGATGAGCTAAATGTCGGTTCAACAAATCAGACGCTTACTAAGGAAATTCGTGACGCGCTTAATCGTTTTTCGATATTATCACTGGATGATAACGACAAAAAAGTGCTGGCGATGGTAACCATGTAAAATCTGCTTTTTTTGGAATAATTTGCTTTCTTGATTTTAATATTTGCAAGAGACCTCAGCGTAGAGGTTCAAGGTCTTTTAATAAACCATACAATTTTTAATCATCAAGTCGTTTTCATTGAATAGAAAGGAGGTAAGCATGACTGACTTAATGGCAGTTGTCAATTCGGCGATTGATTATGGATACTTCGAATTGAAGAGGATATATCAGCGGAATTATGTCAAAGGTATGGCAAGTTCTCTGATTTTGCATCTGTCGCTTATCGGCGTTTATTTTGGTGTACTCAAAGCCATGGAAGACGATGAGGCCGTCACAATTCGCACCGTTAAAATTATGAAATACACGGATTTGGGTCCGCCGCCGTCAGTTGAGCAAAAGCAAGCTGCACCTCCTCCTCCGAGTGTTCAGCAAGCGGCGGTGAAGCCGAGCATGGGTATTCCTGTACCCGTACCGGATATTGACATCTCGCCGGAGCAGACAATGGCAACGCAGGAGGATTTGGCGGTGCCGTCAGCAATTGAAGGTGTCGGTGATGCCGGCCCCGGAGAAATTGAAGTACAAGGTAACACGGGTGACATTTTATCCGAAGCCGAACCTGGAATTGAGGACTTCGTAGCCGTTGAACAAGAACCTCAAAAAGTCAAATGGGTCAATCCGGAATATCCAAAGCTGGCTAAAGATGCAGGCATTGAGGGCAAGGTGTTAGTAAAAGTCTTGATTGACAAAGAAGGCAAGGTTAAAAAAGCTGTGGTGATTAAAGGTAATGAAATTTTCCATGAGTCCGTGA
The DNA here is from genome assembly GCA_964404765.1 of uncultured Gemmatimonadota bacterium. Lineage (GTDB taxonomy): Bacteria > 4572-55 > 4572-55 > 4572-55 > 4572-55 > CAYOLL01. The sequence goes on from CAYOLL010000054.1 coordinate 23,064, forward strand.
TAAAAGCAGCTATGCAATGCACCTTTACCCCGGCGATTCAAAACCAGAAACCGGTTCCGGTATGGATGATGATTCCGTTTAATTTTCAATTGCATTAATCTGAAAGCATTACAAAAAACCCTAAGGGTTTTAAAAACCCTTAGGGTTTCGGTCATTTGAGGATGATGAAATAAGATCAGCTCATTCTATATATATTTTAGCAGTGGAATCTATTAATTGTCAGACCTGTTTTTATGTTGGTCTGATTGTTTCATTTTTAACCCCATTCATTTTATTCAAAATTTTAGCACACCTTCCCTATGATACAACCGCTCGTCCAAAATCCACCCATCCCAATGCGGAGCCTAACTGAATGTATCCAGCAACAGTGTAAATTGCTGCAGAAATCGTTTTTTAAACCGGCTGATCGGAACAGGCGTTTAATGAAGAACTCGCTTTGAATTAAAATAGTATGAATATAAACGACGCATTTTTATACGTATCCCTTGTTATGGGACTCGTATTTATCATTGGTGGCTTTATTTTGCTCGTTTTTTTGGAACCATATTTTCCGACAAAAGAACGATTTGGGTTTGGAATATTACTCATTCTTTACGGTATTTTTCGTATTGTTTCTGTCATTCGCCGCAAACGGGAAATTGAGTCTGAATCTGACTAAGCCATGGAAATTAATTACTGCATCAGGGTCTGATTGTTTAAAGTGCAAAAAATTATTCAAAATCACACGCAAAGATTAATGAGTTTTATGAATACAATTGAAGCATGGCGTTTTAATACAGCAAGTTTTTTAAACCATCATCGCATTTTGCATTATCTAATGTTGGGGAGCTTTAAGACCATTATCGTTTTATGGCTAGTCAGCTTCAGTCCGGGTTGTTCTGCGCCGCCGTCAGAGACAGCGATTCGTGGGACACAAACGGTTTATGTCGATGAGGGGCTATACCCGCTGATTGTGGCTGAACGCGACACGTTTATGAAATTGTATAAAGACGCAACGATTGAGATAAAATCCATCAATACACGCGAAGGAATTGTTAAACTACTAAACAACGAGTCCGAAATTTTTATTAGCACGCGGTTGCTTAATCAGGAAGAGTTCGATTTTGTCAAGCAGAATCAGATTGCAGTTGATACCAACAGATTTTGCTTTGATGGCATTGCGGCGATTGTCGATAGCAACAGTCCATTAGTGCAGATTGAATTGGATCGGTTGACCGACGTCTTATTAGGCCGAAGTCCTGATTATAAGGCTGTTTTGCCGCAAGCTAACTCTGGGGTGTATGAATATATCAAGATGCAAGCGCTAAAAGGCGAAGATCCTGTAGGTATAGAAATTGCGCTGACCGAAGCCGGAGTGATTGACTCAGTGCGTGGTCGGCTTGATCGAATCGGTCTGGTTAGTTACAGTGTTTTGGCGGACAGCTCCGTTAAGACAATCCGAATTGGTGTTATTGATCCGTTTAAAGCGGTTGTAAATTTTTATGAGCCACATCCTGCTTATTTTTTGTTGGATATTTATCCATTCAGCCGATTGTCTTATGTTTTTTTACATGAAGTTGGTGGTGGACTTGCAACTGGTTTTACTGCATTTTTAGTAGGTAACGAAGGTCAAAGAATTGTGTTAGATCATAAACTGGCTCCGGCAGCGGTGCCGGTTAAGCTGAATCATACTCAATAATATCTGAAGGGAGTTTGGAAATGATGCGAAAATGGAAACAAATCACCGTGGGTTTGATTGTCTTCTTATTTGCTTCCGTCTGGACTGTAATCGCACAAGAAGCGAAATTGGAAGAGGTTGTTACCCTCATCAAGCAGCATGGTTACGAGCAGGCGTTGCAACGATTAGACGCACTTAGTGTTGATTTAGCACGCACTTCTGCCCGTTATCATATTTTGATGGGTGATGCCAACATTGGTTTGGAAAAATATGATGCAGCGGAAGGCAATTATCAACAGGCGCTGAAGATTGACGCGAAAAATATGCAGGCATATCAGCACTTGGCTGATCTTTATATCACTAAAAAAGATTATGGTAAAGCTATTGAGCAAATTGGCAAAGCCATTTCCAAGGAGAAAAAAGATAAAAAGACGATTTTTGATCTGCAATTAGTCCTTGCCAAGACATTTGTGGAAGCGGATTCGGTAGATCAGGCATGGAAAATTTTATTGGAGTTGCAAGGTAAAGACGAAAAAAATTCGACCATCAATGAAATGTTAGGTGATGTTTACATCAAAAAGCGCATTCAAGACAATGCGCTGATTTACTACAAGAAAGCTGAAGAGTTAGACGCTAACAACGTCAGCGTTAAGCATAAAATTGCCAAGGTTCATGTGCGGCTAAAGCAATGGACAGAAGCGGTTGATAAATATAACGAGATTATCGGCAGGGACTCCACGTATGTTTCGGCGTATTTGGAAGTTGGCAATATTTTGCATTCAGCAGGTAAGTTTGGTAATGCCGTATTTTACTATGAGAAGTTTTTGAAGTATGATCAAAAGAATTTGTCGGCGTACCGAAATTGTGCTCAGGATTATTTGGATATTCGGAAATATGATGAGGCTTACCAAATTGCCAATGCCGGCTTGCAGCACTTTGCCAATGATCCATATTTGAAAAGAACAAAAGCCGCCGGCGCGTACAAAAAAGATCAACATCAAGAAGCATTAGACATTTACACAACGTTGCCCGATTCCGTGGTTGGCGGTGAGGAATTGTTTACAATGGGCAAATGCTATCTTGGGGTGAAAAATACGCCGAAAGCCATCGAATATTTGAAAAAAGCGGCGACAATCGACCCGTCCATTAAAAATGTGCACATGGAAATTGGCAATGCCTGTCTGAAGGATAAAAATTTCCCATGTGCTGTTGAAGAGTATAAGCAGGTTTTAGTGGAAGATCCAAAAGCCGTTAATGCATACTACTTTATGGGTCTGGCTTATTTTCAACAGAAGAATTTTACCGATGCTATTCAAGCTTTATCGCAAGGCGTTGCCTTAAAAAGCGATTTCATTCCGATGCGTTTCTGGTATGCCAATAGCTTAAACAGCGCGGATATGCAGGATTCGGCTATGGTGCAATATCAGACGATTATCCAGCAAATCCAGAGCAATGCCGAATTTGAGGCCAAATATAAGAATGAAAATTATGAATCGCATCGCACAATTGGCACTTCCCATTTAATTAAAAAGAATTATCCGGAAGCTGTAAAGTATTTAAAAACGGCTGTAACAATCAATCCGGATAAACCTGACGGACACCACATGTTGGGCAATGCTTATGTGGGCACTCAAAATTACGAGGCGGCAAAGACGGAATTACGGCAGGCGATTAAGTTAGATCCAAAAAATGAAGATATTAAAAAGTTTTTACAAAGTCTTGAAGCGGCAAGCGCCGGCGCTCCAAAATAATGATTATTCACGGTTGACTATATAATCACATTTTATAACTATGAGGGAAGAGAAGATGAAAGGGTTAAAGTTTATCAGCATTTTGCTGTTGGCTATGGCAGTTTTCTCATGTGAAAAGCAGAAGATGGAGCCTTTGGTTTTTGAGTATGAAGATAGCGTGGATGCGTATTACAAATTCAAATTTAAGTCGCCTAAAGGTTGGGCAGCATCTGCCGATCCGGGTCATGTACAACTGCTGTCTTCTCAGGATGCTTACAATCGCTTTGCGGACCCGAATTCACCAAGCGTCATCGGCGGAATGATTAAGATTGATATCACGACATTCGAAAAGGATACGACCGGCACAGTAGCGATGGATTCATCCGGCTTGCGGGTAACATTGGCGCAGTTTGCCGATAAAATCAAGGCTGAAGATCGCGAATGGCTGGGTGATCCGCCCTATGACAAAGAATCTGATGTGCAAGTGGCCGGATATCCCGCCAAAAAAATGGAGTATAAGGTAGCAGTTACCAAAGGGATGATTCTAAAGAGTGAAAAATATGCCGTTGTGGTGGATACATTGGGCTATTTGATTGAATTTAAGTCTTATAACGAGATGTTTGAGCAATACATGCCCGCTTTTAATACGCTGGTCGGCAGTCTCGAAATTCCGCGCGCGCTGCCCAAGACCGCCGAGGAATCGGCAATGGATATCGTGTTGCCATCTAAAGCGTTCTTGAATTACAATGGCGGCAATATCACGATGAAGTATCCGGACAACTTCAACGCCTCAAAACCGGCAAAACAAGGGGATGCTGAATTTGCGGTGATGTTCCAGGGTTATCGGGTGGATTGTACGGTTCTGGTTGATGTTTTGCCGGCTAAGGGATTGACTGTCGAAAAGGTTTTTGGCCAAAGCGAAGCTGCCTATAAGAGCAAAAGCAAAGGCGAAGCAAAAATCGGCGGAGAGAAAGCCATGTATATCAACTATTCGGTGATGAAAGATGTCGGTAGTCGAGTTTATTTCTCGGTTAAGGGTGACAAAATTTATCGCGTTACGATGAACTGGCATAAGCCGATGGAAAAAGATTTCTTGCCGGTTTTTGAACAAATGGTCGCCAGTATTGGCATTAAGTAAAGCGAGATATTTCGCCGTTTTTACCAAATCCACAAGCAAAAAACTTGAAAAACCGACTCTTCTAACCGGAAGGGTCGGTTTTTTTTAGGTATCGCGCTCCTATTAATATGCGATCCTGGATATATTCGGTATGGTCTCTGAAAAAGCTGTGCATATTTAGTGTGGCCAATAGTTCCGTTTCGCGCTGCCGTTTGTGAATAAATGCGTATGCGCCATTATTTTTCAAAACAGCTGCCGCCGTGCGACAAGTATCGACAAAGCAGCAGGCAACTTCATGCATAGCGATCCTTCGCGTTAAATCCGGAGGCAATTGCCCGGAGCCGGTCGGGAAATATGGCGGATTCATTAGGACGAGGTCGTATTTTTTATGCGCAAAAGGTTGTTGTAAATCCCGCAGATCGCTATGTTGAATATCAATACGGCGCTCTAAACCGTTATAAAGAATACTACGTCTGGCCATGTCCGCCAGGTTTACTTGAAGCTCGATTGCCGTAATTTGAGTGTTTGGCCATGCCTGCGCCAATAGCAGGGCAATAATTCCGCCGCCGGTACCCATTTCTAAAACGGTCGAAGTGGCCGGATAATGTTTTCTGACAAAATTAAGGAGCAAAATAGCATCTTCCGTGTAGCGATAGCCGGATTTTTTTTGTATTATAAAGAGTTCTTGTGCGATAAGTGTTTCTAACTCTTCATCGTGTTGAAACATTGTTTCTTTGAAATTTACAAGGAGATTTAACATGGCTTTACTCGTGAATATCCTACGCCTCATTGTATTTTTTATTGTTGTCAAACTGATATGGGGCATTATCACCGCCGTTTTCATGCCGAACCATACTGCCTCAAAACGATCCGCACGCATTCCCAATTCTCGTTGGGCTCGTTTCAATAAATCGCAGGTGGAAGATGCCGATTACACGGAAATTCAATAACTTTCCACCAGAAAATGTGGCGGCTTAATTGGCAAGTTTCAATTGTACCTAACACTCTTTCAGTCTGTCATGCCCGAATGTTTCTATCGGGCATCCACAGCCCGACTGGATTCCCGCTAACAACATGCGGGCATGACACACTTGGAAGTGATAGGTACAAAATGGTATTTTATGAAACTTGCCGCTTAATTTGAAATCGTTGAGGTTAGGTTTGTTGTAAGTTAGTAGTCGGCCAGAATTATTGTGGTATATTTAAATCACCATTACGAGGAGCGCTTTTTTGCGATAAAGCAATCCCCGCCTGCATTTTGAGATTACTTCGCAAAAACGGTTCGCAATGGCGGCTCGGTTGAAAATGCCAGTTTATTTGTGTCAAGCTACTTAAGACCCTTGGGGTCTTTCGCAAAAGCATCCTCATAGTCACTTAAGTCACTTACTCCTTTCCAAGTGACAAATATAGCATTTGAAGCACGGTGTCATTCCCAAGGAATCTTCCCGCAAGTTAACGCACAGCTAAATTTTAAGAAGATTCTTACAGAATGACAACATGCCGGATTTGTTGCCTAAAAAGGAGTAAAATATTGTCATATTCATTAATTTTCCTGCCAATGGGGAATACATGACCACACTCAAGCGCTTGCTTGTTCCGTTCATTGTTTTCATTATTTTTCTGATCATCGCCTATTTAAGTGAAGATATTCTGATGGAATTTGGCACCGAGGCCATCAGTCAGTCGCTTAAAGTATTTGCCCACGTTGTTCAGATTGGAATTTGGCTATCGGCTGCCTTTTTAGTAAATCGCCTGTGCGTTGTTTTTTTGTGGGACGGCATTATCCGCCGGACTTTAGGCGGCCCGGTGCCGCGTTTATTGCGCGATTTTACTTCTGTTCTGATCTACTTAGTTGCGATTACCGGTATCATTAGTTTTGTTTTTGGCAAACCTGTGACCGGTATCTGGGCCACTTCCGGCGCAGTTGGACTGGTTATTGGTTTTGCGCTGCAGAGCATGATTCTGGATATCTTCACCGGGCTGGCCATTAATATTGATCGGCCATACAAGCTGGGCGATTGGATCGTTGTACACGACAAGCAGCGTTATGATGACCGCATCTATGGCCAGATTCAGGAAGTAAATTGGCGAACGACCCGCATACGTACTCGCGACGGGAATATTGTAGTCATTCCCAACAGCGTCATGGGTCAATCCATCATCACCAATCACATGACACCGGAGCCTTTAGCCAGGCAGAAGCTTGTTTTTTGTCTGGATTATTCGGTGCCGCCGGAGCGGGCGGCGCGTATTCTTTTGGCTGGTGTTAAAGCAGTTATTGGTCCGGGCGGGCCGCGACCCAAACCGGAACCGGTTGTGCGCATTGCCGGCACAAATTCCACCGGGGTAGAATATTGGGTGCGCTATTGGATTAAGTATGGCGAAGATGCGCCCGGCCTGGTACGGCACAGTGTGGCGCACAGCATTTTGGAACACTTGCAACATACAGGCATTATGCTGGCCTACGAAAAGCTTGATGTTTATCACGCCGAAATGCCTTCCCGCCAGTTGGATACGCAATCTATTGAAGATCGAACTAAACTGTTGGAGCGAATCGAATTGTTTAGCAGTCTGCAAAAAACAGAGCTCCAGGAATTAGCCACCAATATGAACCAGCGTGTCTTTAAAGATAAGGAAAAGTTGATCAAAGCCGGAGATCACGATAACTCAATGTTTATTTTGGTCGAAGGTTTTCTTGAAGTTTTTGCAGACGTTAAAAATAATGGTGAGGAAGTCAAAGTTGGGCGGATTAAGCCCGGTCAGTTTTTTGGCGAGATGTCTTTGTTGACGGGGGAAGCGCGCTCGGCAACCATTATTGCGGCAACCGAAACTGTTGCTTATGAAATCACAAAAGATCATGTGGACTCGATTTTACGTAAACGACCGGCGATTGCCGATACAGTCAGCCGAGTGATTGCCGAGCGAAAATTGATGAATTCGAAAGTGCTGGAAAATGCCACTCAAGCGCAAAAGAAAGAGCAAACCGACAATATGGCGCAGCAGATAATGTCCAAAATGCGCGAATTCTTCAAGGGTGTATTTTAGCCGGTATTTTATCTTGCTTTTTGCAATTTTGTGGGTCTAAAACTGCAACTTCTGACCTTAACTCGTTTTACGTGGCACTGTCAGCGCAATAGAAATGATACTTCTTGAACTCAAGACATGCTATTTTTATTTTCAGCAGGCGGTGGTATTTTAGGAAAACTGATCTGGAAAGTTGTGCCCTGACCGACCAGGCTATGGACATGGATCGTCCCTTTATTTTTTCCCGTTGCCATTTTGGTAATGGTCAAGCCCAGGCCTAATCCTTGCTGTTCAAGCTGGAGACGGTTTGCCTGATAAAATTTTTCAAAAATTTGATTTATTTGCACAGAATCCATTCCGGGTCCAAAATCCTGAATTTCAAAGCAAACATTTTGTCCTGTCACCAAAATCCGAAAATTGATCTGACTACCTTCCGGACTAAACTTAATCGCATTTAGCAACACATGAAATAAGGCCTCACGAATATCCGCTTCGCAAACCCGTATCCAAAGCTCTTCAGCGTCTTCAATTAAATTAATAGTAATTTTTTTGCTTTTGGCAATTTTACCAATTTTTTCGATCACCGAATTCGCCAGCCCGCCGGTCATGACTGGGAAAACGCCACCCAAGTGATTTTCACTATTTGCTTCCAGCTCAAAACGAGTAACCAGGATAAATTCGTCAATGACAAGTTCCAACCGATTACCGTTTTCGGCAATACTGTTGGCAAAATCCGTCAGCTGTTGCTCGTTTTGATATAGTTTGGCTAAAATAAGTTCAGCATAGCCCTTTACTTTGGTAAGCGGGGTGCGAAATTCGTGAGAAAGCACTTTAATGATTTCATCACGAATATAATTGAGATGGCGTCGATAGTTTACTTCTGCCAACTCAGCCATTCTGGCCAGCTTGCCCTGCACGGTCGCCAGCAGGTCAGCGCTGGAGAAGGGCTTTTTTATGTAGTCGTCAACCCCGAGTTTTTTGGCCTCGTTGACATCTTCGCCACCGATTTTGGCTGTTAGAAAAATAAAAGGAATATCCTGAAACTCCGACATCGTTCGCAGTGTTTTGTAAAAAGTCAGACCGTCCATGATGGGCATCATGATATCGGATATGATGAGATGCGGTTTATCAAGTTGGATACTGCTCAAGGCCTCCCGGCCATTTGGCGCAGTTTTAACCTCATAACCATTAAAGGTCAGAATTCCTTTAAGGGCTTCGGAAACTGTCAGGCTGTCTTCAACAATCAATAGTTTATGTTTCATGGCGCGACTACTCTTGAGTATTCCTAATCTTTATGACCGGCTTAAACTATTGATGCATAAAAGAGGCCATCGTTCAGACAAATAGTGACATACTGAAATTCTATTTTCCTGTCAATTCGCAGTCGGCCTCGGCATTATTTTTAATCGGATGGATGCGACCGTTTTTTTATCCGGGATAGATTCAATCAAAAGCTCGCCCTGGCACAATTCCGTCAGCTTCTTAGCAATAACCAGCCCCAATCCAACGCCCTGTTGTTCATGAAGCTCACGTCCAAATTGCCGATAAGGGGCGACGCCATTGATTTGTGCCTCCGTTAATCCGCGTCCTAAATCCGTAACTTGGATAATATAAAATAATCCATCTTCGTGGGCTGTTATCAATACTACAGTTCCTTCTTTAGAAAATTTAAAGGCGTTATCAATAATTTCCAGAACTATTTTTTGAAAATTGACTTCGGAAATCATAACATCAGCGTTATGCAGGTCCAATTCCAAATCGCGGGTACGATGGTACTCTTGTGCTTTCATCTGCGCTATAGATGTAATTACACTGACCGGACCCGACAGGGGTGTGTTCTGAAAATCAGTAAGCTCTTCCGCCGCTATGGTTTGCAGCGAGATTTTGGAGAAAAAGAGATAATTTTCAATAAGCCGATGTAGCCGGACGCTGTTTTCGTAAATAGACGTGGCGAATTCGGTCACCATAGCCGGGCTTGGCGGTGTTTTTGCATTGGCCAAAAGCTCAGAAAAGGCCATGATAATGGTTAACGGCGTTCGAAATTCGTGCGGCATTGCATTTGTTATATTCAGTTGAAGTACACCAAGGCGATGATTAAAAACATTTTGACGCTCTAATCGCGATCTGACTGCATCCAGAAGTTCTGCCTCAGTAAAGGGCTTGGTTAAATAGTCATCAGCGCCAAGATTCATCCCTAACCGTCGGTCGGCTGGTTCTGCCTGCCCGGTTAAAAAAATAAAAGGAATCGCCGCCGTTCGCTCGTCTTTCCGCAATATGCTGAGCACCTCCAAGCCGGTGCATTCTGGCATCATAACATCGCTGACAATCAGATCCGGCAGATGTTTTTTGGCTAATTCGATTCCAACTCTGCCGTTTTCCGCCTGAATAACCTCAAAATTATTCCGCTTAAAAATGTGAGCGATGATCTCACGAAATGTTGGCTCGTCTTCAAGGACTAAAATCTTAGTATTCACAATATTTATCCCGCATTCCTTAATAGGAAGTAGTGTCTTCAGGATTTGGCAGATTAAATTGAGACATCGGCCTTTGGGACGATGCTTTTTGCGCTAGGATGACGAATGACATCGGAAAATCAGTTCTGAAATTGCTGAACCGAAAGTGTTAATTTGCGGGAGAGCTCATCTAATTGAACGGTCAAGTCATTTAAACGCGTGCTGGTATCGGCAATTTTGTTGGCAACACCGGACAGTTGTCGTATACCGATCACAATTTGATCATAGGCGCTGCTCTGCTGGGAGGCTACTGACGCAATATGCATAACGGATTGGGCATTGTTCTCGGTCATTTCTAAAATATCGGCAAAAACTTGTTGAATCCGTTCAGCATGATTAACGCCGTCATCAATGGTTAAAATTTCTGTCTCAATAGCGGTTGCCAGATCCAACGTTGAGTTTTGAAGAACATGCACGGTGCGCGAAATCTCACTCAGCAGCTCCGTGGATTGATCGGCAAGTTTACGAACTTCCGCCGCGATGACGCTAAAGCGCCGCCCACTCGCGCCGGCGCTGGCCGCCTCGATGGAAGCATTAAGCGCAATCATTTTTGTTTGGGCGACAATTGTTTGAATCGCTTCAAAGATTTGATTTATTTGGTGGGATTGGGTAACAAAATTTTCCGACTTTTCGATACTCTTTTGTGATTGCTCTCGAATTTTCTGAAAAGCTTCGACATTTTTGTCAATTAATTCCTGACCTTTTTGGGCCTGCAAAAAGGCATCATTGGCCAGATTCTGCCCTTTAGCGGCCTGATCGGCAATTTGACGAAAGCTTTCGGCCAGGCCTTCAACGGTATTGCGAATTTGAGAAATCGCTGCTGCTTGGCTGGCTGAGTCATCCTTCTGCTCTTGTGCGACCGAGAGAATGTGAAATGACGATGAAATAATCATAGCGCCGGCATTTTGAATCTCCTCAACCAAAAAACGGATGGAGTGAATTAACTGATTAAAGGCGACGGCCAACTCACCCATTTCGCTACGGGAAACGACATCAATCGAGCTTTGCAAATCACCCATCGTCAGGCGCTCTATTTGCGGTAGCATCATGTTAATCGGTCGCGATATAGATAAGGCCAGCAAGTACGAAAAAAAGATAACAATAATGATGGTAACGATGCCCACGATACCGGTAGTTGTTGTAAAGCGGTCAATAATTTCTGCGGGGATAAGCCCACCGGCGAGCGCTTCAATTTTCCGCAGAACTTCATGCGAAAATGACCACATAATAACTACTGGAATTGTATTTAGTGACGTGAAGATAAACATCAAGCGGGTTCGAATGCCGATTTTGGGCGGTTCAATCGGCACATTTAAGAGCGCCGGCTCGTCCCGGACTATTTTCTTTAGAACAGGCTGAGTGGTTTGCTCATAAAAAAACCACAGCATGATGATGGAATCAATTATTCCTACAATCAGGCCCAATACATTATGGATAATGATCTGCCCGGACAGGTCAAGGTAATAGACCCCTAGCAATGTTAATGAAAAACAGGGAATTGCGACAATCAGAACTGCGGTTTTTACCTCAAAAAGAATTTGGTTCTCTGGAAAATTCAATAACTCATGCCAAATATTTTCATAAAAAACAGTCCCGGTCTGCTTGCCTTTCAGATATGCCGGCAAGTTTGATGTCATTTTAAGTCCATGGTTTATAACCATAAAGAATTGAATCGCTAATGTAATTGAAATCGCGCTCAGGATAAGAATTTTGAAATTATCCGGCCATGCCTGAACTAAATTAAGCTGCGCAAAATAGTAGCCGCCAATCGCGGCCACGATGGCAATCAGACGGGATAGCAGCAGCATGCCTGTTAAATAGCGCTCTTTCAGGATTTCGGCTAATTTTTGAAAAAACTTTTCGATCCAAAGGCTCATTTGCGTATCACAGAGGTTGCTAAAATTAAAAATAAGATGGTGAAACCTTGCGAAGGCTTAATTTGAAATCCGCATGTTTTGTGCACGGAAGCCTTCGCAAGGTTGCGATTCCCACAGACTCAATTTTAGATTAAAAATTGAATCGCGAATATAACAAAAAAGGCGGGGAAAGTCAACCCGCCTTTTTCGCGCGTACGCGGCAATGTTTTAAACATTGAATTGGGGGTATTTTTACAGATCGGGAAATGAGTCTACCCGAATCAACCAACCTTTGAGAAACTTGCTTAGCGTGGGCTTCTTTTCGCACAAATCTTTGTAATATTGCTTGCGTCCTTCTTTGAAGCGGCGATAGACTTCGATGTCATCCATCTTGTTCAGGGCGGCGATAGTACCCGC
>CAYOLL010000055.1:0-35331 GCA_964404765.1 uncultured Gemmatimonadota bacterium
AGATTCTTTCAGAATGACAAGGTGCTCTTCCACAAACTTGTTCCATGAGCCAAAATTCAAAAATTGTTGCTTTTCCGAAATTGCGTGATTAATTTATTCTTGGGCTACAACAGCTCATCATCGTCGCCTCAGGCGGCACAAATATCAGAGTTTTTCATTTTAAACGCATCACACAGGGGGAATCTATGAAATACGAACTACAGCGTCTAACGCTTCTCGGCTGCTTACTATTGCTGCATCCGGCCGGCGCTTTTGCTGACCGCGACGAGGACACCATGATCGACGCTAATCAATTGGCCATGTATGTCCAAAACACCGGTAGTTTTGGCCGGGATCGGGCTCCGGCCCAAAACGCTGGCCTGTTTTATCCCAAAGGTACGCAGAATACCGTTCTCTACGCGGGCGGTTTGTGGCTCAGCGGCCAGGTCAATAATGAATTACGGACGACGGTTGCCGAGTTTTCTTACGATTTTACGCCTGGCCAATTCAAAAATAACGCTTTTTACGACGCTACGATTGATTCGGTCTATAAAGTCTACAAGATCCAAAAAGGTGACTCCAATTCCTCCAATCCGGATTATGCCAACTGGCCGGTGAGCCAGGGCGCGCCGGTCGATGCTACCGGCAAACCTTTGTTGTTAGGTGATCAAACGCTATACACGGTTTATACTGACGGTATTGGCCCGCGGACGAATAAGGCCAGCACGGAGCAGGGTTTAGGTATCGAAGTCCGACATACAGCTTTTGCTTTTGATCGGGTCTCCTTTCTGGCTCGCACCATTTTTATGAAATATATGCTGATCAATCGCAGTGATCAGCATATTCAGAGCGCTTATGTCTCTTTTTGGACCGATCCCGACTTGGGCGGCGCCGGCGATGATCTGATTGGCTGCGACGCTGCCGCTAATCTGGTTTACTGCTATAATGATACTGACAGCGACCCCCAGTATGGCAATCGACCGCCGGCGCTCGGTTTCGACTTGCTGCAAGGCACCCTGGCCGATTCGACCGGAAGCCTGGTCAATTTGCCGGACGGACGGCAACTCGACAATAAAAAGATGCTGTTGATGACATCCGCGCCGTCATACTACAAAGGCGTTGGCGTTGGTAGTCCCTCGCATGCTTATAGCATTATGCAAGGGCAGAGTAACCAGGGAGGATTCAGCATTGATCCGACTACAGGTCTGCCAAGCCTGTTTGCCTTTACCGGCGATCCGATAACCGGAAAAGGCTGGTTGGATGGGCCTGCGGGTGATCGTCGCTTCATCTTAAATTGCGGCCCCTTTGATCTGCCGCCGTGGCAGGATGTCAATAGCAATCAAAAACCGGATTTGGGCGAACCCGGTGTGCAAGAAGTAATTATGGCTATCGTGGTCGGACATGGCCTGGATCGGTTGGATAGCATTGAACGTCTGCGTGAAAATGCCCGTTTAGCCCGGCTGGTCTATAACGCTAATTTTGATCTGAACCGAGTGGCGATGCCGACCCAGCCCGCCCTGAGCGCCACACCCGGCAATGGTAAAATCAGTCTGCGCTGGACCAACACCCCGGAAACAACCTGGAACGATCCGCATTTTATTTTTGAAGGCTATAATATTTATCAGATTACTAATCAAAGCGATGGCAGCCTCGCCCGCCGCAAAATCGCCACATTTGACAAAATTAACGGGATTACGACCATCATCGAGGACGGCGTGACCGTGCAGCAAGGCACGGACAGCGGCCTGCGTTATGAAGTGGAACTCACTCGCGATCTAATCAATAATCTTCCCCTTTATAACAGCCTGCCTTATTCCTACGCGATCACGTCTTACGTTTACAACCCCAACCCGCAAGAAAGACCGCGCACCCTGGAAAGCCCGCTGACAGATGACGCTATAACGATCATACCGATGGATAGCGACGCCCTTTCCGGTCAAATGCTAACCGCCACGCATGCAAATGGTCAAAGCGAGGCGGCTCTGCTCGTCCGTATTGTTGACCCGGCAGCTTTGACCGGTGATCAATACGAAGTGACATTCAGTCCCTCGCCCCAGGACACCGCAAATCTGGTCTGGCATTTAAAGGACCTAAATCGTAACACGACTGTCCTGGCCGATCAGCCGTATTTTAATCTGGCGGACTTCTATTTTTGGCCGATGGCCGACGGATTTATCCTTAACGTAAACGCGCCAAAACCGGGCGTCAAATCCGGCGATCAGTATTCAAATCCCAATCAACCGGAGCTATGGGGCTGGAACGTACCGCATGGACAACGGCGGTTTACCTGGGTCAATGCCGCGGATGTTTCTCTGTTGCCGCTTGAAGGTTTTAATGGGGCGATCGGTTGGGAGGATCCGTGTCATTTTTTCGGCGGCTGTGAGACCCAAATTATTCCGGTCGGCCGCTTAAAACGTACGCTGCTTAAACTGGCTCAGGTTCCGGACGGATCCATTGACTGGAATCCGGTCTTTAATGAAAACGATGAAAATGTATCTTATGCCTACCGTTTTGGCCGCAACTTTAGTAGAACGCCGGCCGTTCCGCGTTTTGCGCCCTATATTCTTCAGGCAAAGGCGGGTTTGGCTTATCAGGATTTCACCAAGAGTGTGCCGCTCTCGGCCTGGGATATGGACGCGAACCCTCCCCGCCGGCTGGCGCTGGCTTTTCTGGAAAACAATGCGACGAGCGGCCTGGTAGACGGCAAATGGTGGCCGGGTAACTCCAATACATACGACAATACAGCCTCGGACGGGCCGCGCGAATGGCTGTGGATACTGGATGCCGATTACAGCCCGACCGCCAATCCCGACTATCTGGGCGAATTGATCACCAACCAAACCATCCCGATTATGTATTGGCTGACCGTCAATCGCAGGGGGTCCGCGCCTTTTTCGCCCGGCGGCAGCGGCGAAGATCAATTCGAGATCATTCCCGGCCGGATCTTAACCAAAAATGATGTGTTTATTTTTGACACTGCCGGTCTGGGTATCGAAGATGAAACCGAGGACACCCAACAGCCAACGCTCTTTCAAAACCGCCCCAATCCCTTCAGTGTCAGCACGACGATTCGCTATCGCTTACCCCAACAAAGTCATGTCCGGGTGGCGGTTTACAATGTCGCCGGGCAATTAGTACGAGTGCTGACCAAAGCGCAACAGAATTCCGGCCAATATGAGGCAAACTGGGACGGGCGCAACGAAGCCGGAGAAGCGGTGAGCAGCGGCGTCTACTTCTATCGGCTCGAAACACCGCAGGCTAACAAGACCGGAAAAATGGTCTTACTGCGTTAGCTCGAGTGGTGTAGCGAGTCAATTTTTACCCGTTTTCTTTGAGAAAATGGGTAGCTGTGTACTAGTCAACAACCTTTCACACACTTGTCATGCCGGAATCAGCAATTCCCGCTTTCTTTGAAAACAGACTTTAAAGCCACCAAAACTGTCATTCCCGCATGCTTTTAGCGGGAATCTTGTTGCAAATTCGGCTAAGATTCCGGCTAAAAACGTGCCGGAATGACATCTTTCGGGAGATGGCGGGAATTGCTGTGCCGGAATGCTTTTATCCGGCATCTTGTTTGCCTGAAAGAAGATTCCGGTTAAAAACATACCGGAATGACACCGACAAAAAGTGTTCTAAAGGTCGTTGACTAATACAGAAAATGGGTAGCTGTGGTAAAAACAAAAAGGCCATTCTCGTCTCAACAACGAAAATGGCCTTTATTCGTTAGCGGCTAAAGTTCAGGAAACCTTAGTCGGCTCGCTTTTCTCCGGGCTTTTCTTGTCCCCTGGTTTATCGTCATCTGCGGTTACTTCCGAAGTAATTTCGCGGGCGGCGCGTTTGAACTCGCGGATGCCTTTGCCCAACGAGGTGCCGATCTCCGGCAGCCGCTTTGCTCCAAATAACAACAGGATAATCAGCATAATAACAATTAACTCGGACATTCCAATGCCACCCATCGCATGCTCCTTTTTAACGGGTGAAATACAGCGCCACAAACAGCGCAAGTACACTAAACTTTGCGAAGATCAGGTTGGAGTCGGCCTCAAGTAAGACCAAAATCGAGTACAACTTAGCCAAAACAGCCGCCAATGTCAATAAAAAAGGTTTTCCCTACCGCTTGCTGCGTTTCTCCTCAAACTTCACTTCCGGAATCTCTTTAATGTTGATGATAAAGTAATAGCTCCAGGTGCCGTTTTCCCGCGATGTCCACTGAAAAAAGGCTTGCCAGCAATGCAGGTCGCGCCGGATTTCCAGATTTTGGGTAATCATTTTTTTGCGCGCCAGGTCGTAATACGGCTGATAGCTGATGTCCCATTTTTTGGTCAGCTTAAGCGTAAATGCGCCGGTAAGATTGGAAACAGCCGGTCGGTCAATGGCATCAATCCCCGAAATATCAAAGCTGCGGTTATACGAATGGGTCAGGGCCAGATTCCAGCGATTCTCGCCCAGGCCGGCCACCGATTTGGCCAGCCGGCTGTTTTCGATGGCGTCCGGACGACCGGGCAATTGCCCGTCGGTATCGGCTGAATCTGTTGGGGCGGGCCGGGTCGTCAGGCTGTCGACAGGCGCTTCGTCCAATGGTTCGGCGGCCAGACTGTCGGCCGGGCTGATTTCCGCTGTCAGACTGGAATCAGGCGAATCGCCCTTAAACTTGCGCCGGATGGCGTTAAACCAGCCGCTGACCCGGTTTTGACCAAGCTGCACGGTAATGTTGGTACTGACCGTGCTAAGGCCGAATTGGTTTTCGTATGGATTGTAAGACGTGTTGGCCGTCACCGACAGGGCGCTGATGCGCGTCGCCAAATTGGCGCTAATATCCGAAATGCGCCACTGCTCGTTCACTTTGCGAAAGGAGCTGCCAAAATCCAGGGTAAAGAGCTGGATGTTCCGCGTGGACTCTTTGCCGCCGGTGGTGGTGTCGCTTTTGACTTTGGCCTCAAACGTATTGCCCAAACCAATGCTGGAGACGGAAAATTTAGAAGATCCAGGCGTCGCGCCGGTCGTTTCTTTTTTAAGATTGAAACCGTAACCGGCATCTTCAAAATAGACTTGCGGATTGTAGGATGTGCTCACCGTCGGTCGCACGGTATGGCGAATCGCCCGCAGGTTGCCGAAGCGCGTCTGAAAAATGCCGTAGATGGAAGTGTTGCCGGTCAGGGAAATGACGCCCGGCGTAAAGCGATGACTGTTGCCGGTTACAGGCAGAGTGTAAGTTTCCAGGGTGGAATCGACAACGCCTTCCTGATGTACCTTGCGCCAGGTGTCGCTGAGCGAAGTGCCCAGATTCAGGTTCAGCCAATAGACCGTTTGCGGCCGGAGCGAAAAAGACAGGGCAAAATTTTGCTGTGCCGACCAATCGTGCCGGGTGACATCGCGCGTTTCGGTGATGATAGAGTCCGCAATGGTTTTGGTCAGGCTGCGCACATCGGTCGTATATTTTTGATCGAGGCCGGTTTGGGCGCTAAAAGTCAGGGAAGGTGACCATTTTTCCAGAGCCGAGCCACGTTTGGCGGTAAACAGGTTGGCCCCGGTAGTAAAGGAAATTTCCGGCAATTGGGCCGTGCGTAAATCGGTCACTAAACTGCGGGTGTAGGCGCTGCGGGCGCGCAATGAACTGCGATCCCAGCTTTTATCCAGCGTGATGTATGATTGCAGCAAACCCTGAGTGCGCTTATCTTCCTCATCGCTGGTGTTGCGGTAATAGCTCTTGCTGCTGACAAAGTTGGCGCTGGCTGTCAGGCGAAAGCGCTCGCCCAACGTCTGGTTGTGCGCCCCGGTCAAGCGCCAGCTAACAGAAGAGCGATCCTGACCGTCCACGTTCCAATCGTAATCAAAAGAGACATTGCCGCTCAGCCGATGCCGCAGGGCATAGACATAATCTGCGCCGACTTCCAGACCGGTATACTCGCGCACCGACAACCGCCCGGTCAAGTCCATATAGTCATTCGTGGCCCAATAATAACCGAGATTGCGGATAAAACGACCGTCGCGATTATTGCTGCCAAGTTGCGGCGTTAAAAAGCCGGAAGTCCGCCCGGTACGAATCGGAAAAATGTAGAAGGGCAGCCCCAATACCGGCACTTTGCCCAGATACATCAACACCGGCTGGACGATCACCTTGTCTTTGAGGATGATTTTCATGCGTTTACTGCGGAAGGTGTAGTGCGGTTTTTCCCGGTCGCAAGTGGTGTAATAGCCGTTGCGAATCAGCAGCGTTTTTTCATCGACCTTACGGATTTCTTCGCCAAAGTAATAGCCTTTATCATATTGGGAGCGGCCGTTGTCGACGCGACCCTGGCGGGTGCGGATATGGTACTTCATGCGCTCGCCGACTAATTTGTCGCGGCCTTCGTAGAGCGTGGGTCCGTCTTCGGCCTCAAAGATTTCCGTACGCGAAAAGTAGTTGACCCGTCCGGCGGTCAACTTCAGATCGTTATAGGTGATCGTGACTTTGCCGCGCATAATCAATTGGCGGCTGTCCACATCGTAATAAATGCTGTCGGCCTGGTAATTGACGACTTCCGCCGGGCGGCCCAGAATATCGGGCGAAACCGCCAGCGTGTCTTTGGTCCGCAACTGCGACTGAATCCCCCGGATATGCCCGCGGATCGAATCCGCCTCCGTCTGCGGCATGGCAAAAACGGTCGAATCCAAACCGGCGGCCTGCTGTGTAGAATCCGGCCAAATCGGTTGCGCGATGACCGGCTGGCCAAAAATCGACAGCAAAAGATAAAACAAACAAACCCTAAGAGCCGGCAAAACCCTTAGGGTTTGGATTGTCAAAAAATCGTGTGTCATCCTTTAAAACTCACCCATAAGCAACATTAGCGCGTCATTTCGGCAGAAAGCCGTTGGATTTGATCGTGGGTCAATTTGGTAATTCTGGCAATTTGCTCAATGGATAAACCTTCTTTCAGCATCCCGACGGCGACTTCTTCAACAGCTTCTTCTTTGGCCGAATCAATGGCCGCGCGCTCGCTCACGCGATTCAACTTATATCGCTCATAGGATTTGCGCTGCTCCGGCGTCATCTTGAGCAAATCCAATTTCTCTTTGGCTTTCTGTATATTCTTGGATTTGAACTCCGGCCTGATCTCC
The DNA here is from genome assembly GCA_964404765.1 of uncultured Gemmatimonadota bacterium. Taxonomy (GTDB): domain Bacteria; phylum 4572-55; class 4572-55; order 4572-55; family 4572-55; genus CAYOLL01. Next base: position 7,078 of record CAYOLL010000055.1, read on the forward strand.
GAATTCTTGAAGAAATAAACCCACTCGTCAATGTCTCTTTGGATTTGGTCGTGAAATCGCTCCACTTCAATCAAGTAATATTCCGGGAAAATGTTGTGATCCGATTTGACGCCATTGCCGAGAACCGCATCTCTTTTGCGATGCCGAAACTCAAGCTTTTTATGGTCATTGAAACCATAAAAATCGGTTTTCCCACGATAAATATAGTCGGTTTCGCCCTCACCCAACAGAAAATACAGGATGTTGATGGAGATGACCTTTTTCACTTTTTCATACGAATCGCCCAGTTCGATATGATCCACAATCACCTTGGAACTGCCGTAGAGCAACCGCTCCAGATAGTGAATTTCCCGATCGTTTTGGACTTCAATAATGAAGATTTCGCCATATTCATCCTCAACAATCAAGTCCACCCGATTGAACTTGTCGTTTTCGTATTGTTGATTGCCTTCGCTTTCCAGGAGCGACAGAATTTTGATGTCTTTTTCCAGCAGCGTGCCGAGAAAGCCTTCCAGCACATCATAGTTAGCTTTATCACGCAAAATGTTTTTGATGGCCCAATCAAAGCTAACCAATGTTCGCTTGTCGTTCATGACACTAACCTCACTAAAAAAACAAACCTTGCAGACATGTATCGGCAAGGTTTAATTTCGGCTTTTGATCGGGGAAAGTCAAGCGTTTTGTTGATATTGCCCGTGTCCCCGGGCAGCCTCGTTCAATCTCTATCCCGCCATGGCCCCGCCGCCGCCGCTGCCGGTCAGCTTGGCCCCCCAATGCGCCGTTTTTGCGGGCAATGTCCACCAATTCCTCCAACTCGCGGGTGGAGACTTTCAAGTGAATGAAGTCTTTGGCGTAAACAAAAAAGCCCGCAATTACGCGGGTCAATTTCGTTAGATATAAGCGGGTAATGCTTATTAATCTTTCTTGAAAGATTATGATGAGGATTCACCCAAGTAAAGCTTTACACTTTCTACCAATTTATCAGATAATTTGTAAATATCGTTTAGGTTCTCAATAGGAATCTTATCTTCACTCTTAGCCTTGTCGAATATTCCCACATACTTTTGTGAATAGTTAAATCGAAGCCTGCATATTGGTTTGCGATTGTTATCGTCGAGTAAAATACCAAAATATGATTGAGTGTCACGATGAATAATTCTCCTTGGATCCACGTAGTTACGAAGAATTGATTTAACGATGTAATATCCTTCTATTTCATCTTCGGATGTTTCAACTTTATTCAAAGTATCTGTAGTTTCAGTTGGTGTTGGCTCCTGATTGACAGGTGCGCTCTCCTTTTGGGTAGTCTCTAATGCCGATTTTAATCTGTCATTAATTCGTTCGCTAACGAATTGGGTTAATGCTTTTTTAACGACAGGAGTAAGCTGATCCAAAACATTTTTTGTAAGCTTTCCATCGTAAATTTTGCCTACAAAAAAACGTACAAATTCCTCAGAGGGTGCGTTGAATTGTTCATTTAAAATGCTTTTAATTTCTTTTGTATACTTTAATTCACTTGCCGTGGTAAGAACTTCTTGGAGATTAAATTGAGTTTTTGAAAACTTCTTAAGCTCATTAATAGCAGAGTCTTCAAAGTTAAGAATATTAAATTCAAAAAAAGGTTTCTTGTCAAGTTTATTAGACTCATCTAAATCACTGTAAAATTTATAAAGAGCACCGTCTGTTAAAATGGCAATACGTGACTCAGTGACAGAGTAATAGCGATAAAGCTGTGATTCATGTTCAGATTCTAATGGCTCACCTATTTTTTTACATTCAACAAGAATTATTGGTTTACCATCTCGCATAAGAGCGTAATCAACTTTTTCACCTTTTTTGATACCAGCATCTGCTGTAAATTCGGGCACAACTTCTATTGGATCAAAAATATCGTATCCCAATGCGTTTATAAATGGCAAGATGAAGGCAGTTTTGGTCGCTTCTTCAGTAGAAATACTGGTGCGTTGCTTCTCAATTTTGCTGGCGAGAGCACGAATTTTATCTATCAAATCCATCGTAATGTCTCCTTATGATTGGGGACGATAAAGCACAATAACAATAACATGTATAGTAGCGTATGTTATATTATAAGTCAATGTTTTTATCAGCAAAAAAGCTAGGATTTTTTCTACTTTACCTCCACCGCCATCGCCTTATACCCGGCCTTTTTGGTGGCCGCGGCCACCGGCTCCGTCTCGCCGGGGCGGCACAGGGCGATCATGGCCCCGCCGCCGCTACCGGTCAGCTTGGCCCCCAATGCGCCGTTTTTGCGGGCAATGCCCACCAGTTCTTCCAGCTCGCGGGTGGATTTACGCAGCCAGCAATAATTCGTCACGATTGACTCCAAAGTTCACTTGAAACGGCAATTGGAACGCTTGTCCGCCGGATTCCAGAAAATATTTCAAGAAATCAATGATGGTAAAGCCGACCAATTCCTTTGTCTGCGGGTCAAAATGCAGAATGATGTCGTCGGTATATTCCACATAATCGGTATACGCCGGCTTGCCTTTGGTGACGTAGAGCACATCGGCTTCGCGGTCGTAATCCATGGTAAAGGCATCGGGAATGATGGGCATGATCATGATTTTTTCTCCTTCTGAATTGGATATGCCCCTGTCATCAAATCAGGTTGACCCAACAGCCTAAGCGCACTGTGAACCTTGTGTTGCCGGGTTTTGGGAAGTGCCTGAAAGACTTTCGTAAGCTCGTCAAACTTGTCGATACGCTTGAGTGTTCCAATTAGGTAATCAGCCTGCTCCAAATCCAACCGGCGTTTTCGCTCTTCTTTTCGCAATTGGGAAATCAGCAGCTTGTGCAGCGTAAAGTTGGCGGGATGAGGAACGGATAGGGTAAATTTTTCCGTCTCGACACGAATTAAATTTGACAGCAGCATATCCGCATAACCGACCGGCTGGGCATTGATGCCAAAGACCGGCCAGGGTGTGGCAGCACGACCGCCTTTGCGGGGAACCAAAAATTCAACCGCTAAATCCGGATGTTGCAACGAAATGTACCCGGCTTCACCTCGAAAGGTCACCAAAAACCCAAGTTCTTTCAGCGTAGCGGCCACGTCAACTTTGGATGTTATGGGCAATCCCGGAATCAGAAAATCCACATCAACCGTTCGAATAACCGGCGAATAGGCCGTCTCCCGAAAGTAATCCCGATAAAAAAGCAGACACCAGCTGCCGATCAGGATCATTTGATCGAGAATGCCTGCGGCATGGAATCGTCGCAGAACTTCAAAGCACAATTCATGCTGTTTTGTTTCGCCCACGTAATGCCCTTTCCAAAAAGCGGATCCGTTCTTTTAGCTCTTTGATCATTGCCAGATAGCGTTGCCGGTCCGTATATGCCTGTTGACATTCGGAAATTTCGGCAGCGGATAATTTGCCGAGATAGGGATAATGAACACGGCAGTTTTCCCGGTATTGGCGATAATAATATTCCTGTCCGCGAATGTGCTTTTTGACCAATTTGCCTTTGGGCAATTTGGCGATATCGGCTTCGTATTGCGCTTTAAGCTGAGTAACTCGCTCCAACTCTTCGGCCAGGATTTCGCGGATAATCATACGGCTTATCTTTCAATGAGAATGTTACCATACATTTTTAAATTAGTAAGATAATTGTATGGTAATTTGGCGCAAGGGTAAAACAGATAAGCTGTTATTTTACCTCCACCGCCATCGCCTTATACCCGGCCTTTTTGATCGCTGCAGCCACCGCTTCCGTCTCGCCGGGGCGGCACAAGGCGATCATGGCCCCGCCGCCGCCGCTGCCGGTCAGTTTAGCGCCGAGCGCACCGTTCTTGCGGGCAATGTCCACCAACTCTTCCAACTCGCGGGTGGAGACTTGCAGGGCGTTGAGCAAGCCCTGGTTCACGTTCATCAAATCGCCCAGCTTGTCCAGATCGTAGGCTTGAATGGCCTCCAGCGCTTGCAGGACAATGGTGTTGATCTGGTCAAAAATCTGATCGTACAGCGTCGGGTTCTGGATGCGGGCCTGCCGGACGCGGGTGACCATCGGCGCGGTCAGGCTCTCGGTCCAACTCAGGCCGATAACGATGGGCAGCGGCTTTTCCAATTGTAGAGGTTGGGTGAATGGACCTGCGCCCAGCGTTGGGTTTTTCTTGAAGAGCAAAAACTTGCCGTACGTAGCCAGCGTGTTGTCAATTCCCGACGCTGCGCCATGCACAATCGTTTCCGACAGATAGGACAGCCGCCACACGTCTTCGTCGGACAGGTTCAGCTTAAAATATTCGGACAACGCGCGGACAATGGCCACCGCCAACGCCGCCGATCCACCCAGGCCCATCGCTCGCGGCACATGTGGGAAAATCTCCAGGCGCATGGCTCGATCTTGCAACTGCAACTCGCTCAAAATCTTCTCCAGCGCCAGAAAGATAGAAAACTTGTGTTGTGCGCCAAACCGCAGCCTTTCCTCCACGCCCCAGCGCGGAATAATCACATGAACACCGTCCGCTTGTCCTGAGCTTGTCGAAGGGTCCGAAATCTTGGCCTGCATGCCGATGGGCAGCGGCGCGGCAATGGCGTGGCTGCCGTAAACAACGGCGTGCTCGCCGAACAGGATGATTTTGCCGTAACCGGTCGGCAGCGCCGGGTCAAACTCTTCCACGTCCTCGCCTTTCTGTTTGGGATAGCCTTTGGCGGCCAGTTCCGCGGCGATGTCGCGGGCCTTCCACTCCTTGATCTCGCCCGATTGGATCAGCCGTTCGACCACCAGTTCAAAAATTTCCGTCGGCACATTGGCGGCCACGACTACGCTGCGGGCGTGCAAACTCATGTGCCCGCGCTGAATGCCTTCCGTGGCCAATGCCCGCAATGCTCCCATGTTTTGGGCCAATCCGACTGCGGCCAGAATCTCGGCCAGTTCCCGCGCCGATTCCACGCCCAACAGCCGCAACATCGGTAAAACCGCCGGGTTGCTTTTCAACTGTGCGCCAACCGTGCCCACGCGCATGGGCAGTTCGAGGCGACCGACCAGATCGCCGCGCTCGTTTTTCGACCACAAAGTCAGGGCGCGATATTGGCCGTCGCGGGCGGCGTAGGCGTGAGCGGCGGCTTCAACGGCCCGCCAATCGTTGCCGGTGGCGATGACCAGCGGGTCAATGCCGTTCATGATGCCCTTGTTGTGCGTGGCGGCGCGATAGGGATCGGCCAGCGCAAACTCGTTGGCCAGAATCATGCCGTCGCGAACGGATTCGCCGGTGAATTTACCGGGGTCAGCCAGCAGTTTGACCGGGATGACGCATTCCGCGCGGGCCAGCGAGCGGTCGGCTAAGTTGGACAGGATGCGCAAAAACACTTTGCCGCCGGTGATTTTTTCGATCAGCCCGGCCACGCCTTCGCATAGACTGTTGACCAGATTGGCGCCCATGGCGTCGCGCACATCCACCAGCAAGTGGACGATGAGCATGTCGCCGTATTGGGTAGACACGCCGGGCAAAATGCGGGCTTCCACATCGCGGACGCCGCCACCGCGAGCCACAAGATTGGGGTGCATGATATTGGCCAAACTAATAATGTCCCGCTTGTGAGACAGTACCGCGGCTTGGGCGCGCTGAATGTCGGACATATCCACCACTTGAATTTGCCCGATCAAAATTGGCTCATCGGCCGAGCAGATAAAGCCGCCGGTGTCGCGCACGATTTTGGCCATAGCGCTGACCGCGGCCACGATGGACGGCTCTTCCACGACCATCGGCACGAGATAGTCCCTGCCGTTGATCAGGAAGTTCAGCCCCACGCCGAGCGGCAGGCCGAACACGCCGATGACGTTTTCGATCATTTTGTCGGCATCGTCAGGCGCAAGCAAGTGCTGCCCGTTCTTGAGCAGGTTAAAGTCGCCGTCGGTCAGCGCATCCTTTTGCCGCAGGATGTTCAGCCGTTCGGCGACGGTGTGTTTGTAAAAGCCGGAGATGCGGGATTGGGTGGGCATCTTGAGTTCCTTTTGGAGTCGCAAACTTCAAGTTTGCCGTATTTTTAGATAGTGCGGGGAAGGCAAATTAAAAATTTGCTATTCCAGCCAAAAGCGCCATTCAAGCCGCTCAGTCAACATCGGCACAGACAGTTTTTGAGCGGCCTGGCAGTGGCCATAGCCGCGGGAATACAGCGCAGCCCGAATTTCGACGCCCGATCGGAATGCCTGAAACCACAACACCCGCTCGCCGACGCCAAGCCGAATCCGGTCACTCTCCACTTGAATTTGAACACCCGGCGCAATATGAAAATGCAGCCATTTTTGGCCATTCGCGCGGCATTCGTCCACGCCGCGAAACTCGGTTGTCGAAAGCGACAGCGTACGGCGGTGGGCCTGGCCAAATCCCGTATGCTCGCCCAAAAATCGGGCGGTTTCAAACGCCAACACCCGCGCATTCGCCATGTCCGTCAGGGAAAATAAGCCATCACGCGTATCCCGCCAGGTATTTTGCTCCAGGTCGACAATCTCCAGCGTATTGTGGGCGGCTGTCGCCCGAAACCGGTTGCGCAAATCCGGCCGCGGCGTGTATAAATAGGTTCCCGAATCTACAATTACCGGCAGATTGTCTAAGCGTAACTCAAAGGACAGTTGATCGTTATGCGCATGACCGCCATTACCGAATTGCCCGACAGATCCACAGCGAATCACAACCTGAAACGGCGGATGATGCAGAATATACAACCCGAAATCCGGGTAGGCAATCCTGCTGCGTTCCGACGCCGCTTCTGCAGACGAAAAAGTGCGCCCGGCTAATCGACGAACCAGGTCGGTCTCCAAACGGAATTGACTGCCAAAGCGAGCAAAATCGGGTCGCGGCGTCAGGCCGTTGATGGCAGCCGGCAGATGCCGGTGGTCGAGGATATCATCTGTTAAATCGCGGTCATCCGACAGTGCGGGCTGAACTTTGACAAAGCGCCCGCTGTCGTTATCGCCAAATTGGGCGATATGACCCGCGGCATCGCTGATATTCAGAGTAAACTCGGCAATACGGGTCAGATGTGGCCAAAACCAGGCCGGCAGCGGGCCGGTGTAACCGTCATAGGTGTAGATCGGCGCAGGTGCAGGTTGAAAAGGCGGTAAAATATCGGCGCGAAGGCGGCGGCAGTCGTACTCGCGCAGCGCAGCCAATTTGTCAGACGACAGGGCGCATAGCAAGGCCGCGGCGTAAACCAGCATTTCGGCGGAAAGCCGGTGATAGCTGGTAGAACCTTCAAAGCTGGAACCGTCGGGATTAAACTGCAACCGGGCTTCGACGATGAGTTCCTGAGCGGCCAGCGCCAGCCAGGCATCCGTTTCCGGTGTGCGCGGCCAAAAGGCGCTGATAAACAAAAGACCGGCAATATCGGCCAGATAATGATTGCCGCGGAGCTGGGCCGACCACTCCAAATTCCGCACAATATGTTGCCCGTGCTGATACAGACTGCGCGCCAGTTCGCGCTCAAAATCCGGGTCAAACTGCACCCCGGCGGCGCGAAATAAATCATAGGCGATTAGCCAGTTTACGGCGCGAATGGCCACATCCATGGTCGTGCGCCAATTGACGCCAAAACGCGGCGGGTTGACGGCGATGAAATCCAGCACCTGATGACGAAACTCACGCGCATAAACGTCGGATGGATGAAAGCCGGCCCTTCGACTTCGCTCAGGACAGGCCTGGTTTTGGCCGGCCAGACGATAGGCCCAGGCCAATTGCGGCAGATGCTGCATCCGCGCCAATTCCCACGGGACTTTGATATCCACACCGGGCAAATGACCGTAAGGAATTTCCAGATACCAGGTGGATTCGGCCCAGCGATAGCCGGATTTAAAATCCAGTTGCCAGTCTATCGGCACGTAAGCCGGATCCAGCAGACGCCAAATACGTTGGGACTCGGTCCGATTGGGTGGATTAATTCGCGCGGTTAGCCAGGCGCCGTCCGGGTCGGGCCGGATACTTTCGTCTGCGGGATAGCAGTAACCCTCCACACCGACGCAGCGCATACCGTGCCGAACGTGCCTCCAGCCGGAACCCAGCAAATCAAAATTGTGATCTAAATAACGAGCGGTTAGCGCGGCGATTTGCGGAGCTTGCTGTTGCAGCAAGTCATCGGCGGGCAGCGAGAAATAGCGGGCTAATTGAACGTGATCAAAGTGATGCCGCGGCAAAAATGTTGACTGCCGATGATCCATATTGCGCCGGCGATAATAGCTGAGCTTCTTGCCGAACAATCGGACAGCCTTTTTAACAACGATATGCGGTGGCAGTTTGCGAGCCAGCGCAATGTAGTCATAAAGTGCAGTTAGGAGCGTTGTATTTTTCAAACGGAATGCATTTTGGTTTGATAGTAGACTTCGGCAAATTGCAACGCCTCGATTATATTCGAAAAGGGTTGGTATTGCGTTCGTTGCAGCATCTTTTCAATTTGCTTAAAAAATAGCGGGCATGTTTTCATTAAATATCGGGCAAGCCGACCTCTGTTTTTTATAACAGCCGCTTTGATTACGTGATAATAATAGCCTAAATTTATTTCCAATTGCTTTTTTTTGGGCAATTTATAGAAATAATTCCGCCAGATTTCAAACTGTTCCTTTTTAGTCTGTTCGTTCGACCAAAATGAATCCCCTAAATCTTCACGTGCTCGTAAGATCAAATTTAACAGGTTAAGTTTTAAAGCATGTCCCCGATGTCCTGTTTTTTCCAGGATGTGGCAGTAATCACCGGCAACATGATTGTGCTGCGATGCGTAGAGTTGTTTTAAAGGAAGCTGTTCCAAAATTGCTAAAGTGGGGTCTGCGTCTATCGTATATTTAAGGGCGAGATCGGGGTATAAGCTGCAATTTTTCCCATTGGATATTTTTGTGTCGAAAGAAAACTGCAATGGTCCTTCAATTTCAACTGCGCTTTCGGCCAAAGCCAGCGCGGATGTCAAAGAGGTGTAGTCCGGAGAGCTCAAATGAAATAGACGGCCCGTAACTTCTTTAATCCGTTGAATTAGGGTGCGCCGGTAGGCACCATAGCATATTTTCCCGCGAGCGAAGTGAACTCCTTCCCGATCACGCCGTATTTTGAAGTCCAGACGGCGCTGTAGTTCAACCATCGGGTCGTACGGACGCGCCAATGCCTTTGCCGATGGAAAAACGGGACGATAAATTCCGACCTCATAACCGGATTGTGTCTCCGGATGCTCATCCGTTAATTCGTAACCTTCGTTCCACCAGGAAATAATTTCCGGATTATGCTGCAAAATAGCTTGATGGGCAATCTGCAAAGCGGACGGTAGCAGCACGACTTTATCCGTAAAAACCGAAACGTAATCGCCTTGCGCAAAACCGGCGGCATATTCCCAATTTTCGTGCATGGGCAAAGGTTGTGGAGGGGTTACGTAGCGAAAGCGTTTGTCATCCGCATATGAATCAAAAACGCTTTTAGCCGATAATCCGGTATGGTTATCGCAAACAATGACTTCAAAGTCATTAAATGTCTGAAGCTGCATTGCTTCCAAGCAGTATTTAAGCAAATGCGGGCGATTTCGCGTCGGATAAACTACGCTGAAAAACGGCTGTGCCATAAAGTCTCCGTGGCTATTGTCTCGTTATCTGACGAGCTTACTCCTCACAGTATTCCGGATAGCCGGCGCCGCAAAAGTAGCCGCTGATAATCCCGCCGCAATAAGGACAAATAGCCGGATCAGTTGCTCCCAGGCGGCGCTGCCGGCCGGCCATATATGCGCAATCATATAAATTATACTCATGGTTGCCAATGCCGGTATGCCGACATCATAAACGTACCATGCCCGCATTTCATGACGCAGCAATCGCCGGTGCATGATCGGGATGGCAACCAAAAAGTAACCGACATTTTGAATCAACCAAACAAATGCGCCGCCTATCGTCCCATACCGACTCGTGAGAATAACGGCCAGCGGAGTAAGGAGAATGACGGCGACGACATTGGCATAAAATCCTAAAGAAACCCAGCCATAGGCAATTTGAAGCATGTAAGGCAAGCTCATCAAGCAGTTAAAAGCGGTGCCGATGCAAATAATACTCATAATCGGCAACACTTGTTCGACGATTTTGGCCTCACCCAGCCAAAGCGTCAGCAAAAACGGCGCGGCTGCAAGAAAACTGCTGACGGCGATAACTATAATCACGGTGATAAGTTGACAAGCAAGATGATAGGTATTGCGTATGGTTTCCGTTGCGCCTTGTGCGACGAAGCCGGTAAACTGCGGCAACATGGCGCTATGAATAGGGCTGGTTAATACACCAAAAATTTTGCCCGCCGTACTTGCAATGGTGTAGTAACCAAATTCTTCCAGATTCAAAAGCTTGCTGATAATTACTTTATCTAATTGACTCAAAATAAGGGTCATTATGCTTGTGCCGCTCAGGCCTAAAGCAAATTTCCAAATCTGCTTTAGGAGGCTTAGCTCAAAACGAGGCCGCTGTTCACATCTCGGCATCGTTTTCCAAAAAAACAGCGCGGTTAAACCGACATCAACCAGGCCAATCAGGATTTGCCACCCAAAATAGATGTGCACAGAGCGCGAAATCAGCGCCAAAATCATGATTGCGCCGACATGACGCAGGGTCTGTACACCAACCGTAATTACGTTTAACAATACCTGACGCTGTAATCCCGTTAAGCCGTTGCGATAAAGCGTAGCCGGCCACTGCGCCGCCAAAAGGATGCCCATGATGGCCAGGGTTTGGCTCAATGTCTTTTGGTCCAACCCAACCGGCTTTAGCCAGTATTGTGTCATCAAAGGCGCGGCCAGGACCACGCTAAATCCGGCAAAAAGACCGATTCCCCAATAAATCGTTTCAAATGTGCGGGCCAGATTCCGAGACTGTTGCGAGGCTTCCGGCCGCGTCGCAGAACGCGCCATCTCGCGGTTCATAGCTGCGCCGAAACCCAAATCCAGCAAACTGAACGTCCCTTGCAGCGTCAGATAGAAACCGACCAGACCATAAACCTCTACGCCCAGCAATTTAAGGTAAATCGGAGTGGTTATGAGACTGAGTATCAATGTCCACGTCTGCCCCCCAAAATTGGCAAGAATATTACCAATCGGAAGTTTCATATCAACACCGTATGAAAGCCAGACCCTTGGGTCTAAACGATCCTTTTCAAAAAGCCATCAGGGCAAACCGTTATCAGCAGCTTATGCTCAAGGTCTTTATCGATGACAAATTCAGGGTGATTCCGGAGAAACTCATGAACGGCGGTCTTTGGATTGTTGCCTACTCCCCAGGGCCGATCTTTAAACGCGTCCGCGGGCATATCTTCGATGACCGTATCAAAAACGACCAGGTAACTGTCTTTCGTCACCAGAGGCGCGTACATGGCCAATTCCTTGCCGACATGCTCGTGCGTATGGTTAGAGTCCAGGGCTACCATTACAACGGCGCCGGGGTCGTACTGTCTGCGGATGTGTTCAACTGTTTGCGGATCCGTTGACGAACCCTGAATCAGCCGGATGCGCTTGAACATCGGATGCGCTTCAATAGCCTGGCGATTGTGCGCTCGAATATCAATATCAATTCCAATGACCGTGCCTTTGCCGATTAACTCCAGCATCGAGGCGTAGAATATGAGCGATCCGCCGTGCGCTATGCCTGTTTCGATAATGACATCGGGCTTAATCTGCCAGACAAGCTCCTGCATCGCCATAATATCCTGGGGAAATTGGATAATCGGCCGACCCAACCAGCAGAAATTATAAACATATTTGTATGGAGCCGTCTTGCAAACCCAATCAAAAGATAACTCCCGAATACCGGGAGACGCCGCCATTGCGCTGATATTGGATTTACACTCCGCTTCGAATTGGGAATGCGGATCGCTCATAGCCGGTTACCTCCAAAAATATCGCCGTCGGTATAAACAGGTTCGTTTATCCGCAAAATCTTGCCGGGATTCCCGACCACGACCGCATAATCCGGAACATCTTTTGTGACGACGGTGCCTGCGCCGATGGTGGCCCACTTGCCAATTTTTAAACGCGGTAGAATGGTTGCGTTTGTCCCGATGAAGACGCCGTCGCCGATGTTGACTTTGCCGGAAATGCTGCAAGCATGAGCCACAAAGACGGAACTGCCGATTTTGGACTCATGCCCGACCATGGTGCCGATATGAATACTGCTGTTATTGCCGACAGCGACCTCCGCCTGGACGACGACCGCTTCCTGAATATAATTTCCGACGCCAAATGCGGTCATCGTCAAATCCACGGACGGGTGAATAAAGTTTGTAAAGCGGCATCCTTGTTGGGCCATGTAGCGTGAGGTCTCATAGCGCACTTTTGTGCTGCCGGTGATCAGGTTCACAAAAAAAACATCCTCGCCAATGAGTTGAGCGAGGGTTTCAAATCCGCCAAAAACAGGATATCCTAAAAAACTTAAGCCCTTTTTAGCCAGATCGTTGTCAATAAAGCCCAAAAACGTAATGTTGGGATGAACACGCTCAATGGCTTTCATCATCCGTCCCGTTTCCGGATTGGACGCACCAAGAAAAATAACCTTCATAGCTCTCCCTCCGCAAAAAGCCTCATTTCGAAAGTTCTCGAATACCATCAACTCAACGCATTTGCCGCAGACAGGTTATCAGAGATTCGGAAACATAATCCGCATCCGGTTTGGTCATGTCAACGTAACTCGGCAAATTAATGCCTTTGTCATAAATTGCATATGACACGGGATTCGGCGCCTTTTCGTACATTGGAAACATGCTGTTAGGATAGAAAAAGGGTCGGGTGCTAATCCCCTTTTCGGCTAAATAAGCGGTTAAAGCCTCTCTGTCCAAGCGCAAATTTTCGTCAAAAATGACAGTGGGCATCCAATAGCTGTTCTTTGTGTAATCCGGCTCCGGGTTTAAGGACAGGCTTTCAATTTTGCCAAGCGCACTTTTGTACCAGCCAAAGATTTCTCTTTTTTTATTCACCAACTCCTCGATCCGTAACATTTGGGCGCAGCCAAGCGCCGCTTGCAGGTTGGACATCTTGTACTTGTAGCCGATTTGCTCCACCCAAAACATTTTCTTGCGCTTCGGGTTACGGCCATGATCGGCCAGAATTTGGAGTCTATCAAAAAGGTCATCACGGTTGGTGACGATCATACCGCCTTCGCCGGTCGTGACGGTCTTCGTGCCGTGAAAAGAAAATACGCCAAAATCCCCCATAGCACCGGCCTTTTTGCCTTTGTACTCCGAGCCCAACGCTTCGGCGGCATCTTCAATCAAAAACAAGTTATGCTTTTTGGCAATTGCGGCGATCTGGTCCAGTTCGGCCAGGTTGCCGTATAAATGCACGGCCAGTATCGCTTTGGTGTTGGGGGTAATCGCGGCTTCAATTTTAGACGGATCAATGCACCAACTGTTGCGACAAACATCCACAAAAATAGGTTTTGCTCCTAAATATGTCATCGGCACAACAGAAGCCGACCAGGTGATGTCCGGGACAATCACTTCGTCGCCGGGTCTTAACCCTAACGTCGCAAAGACCATGTGCAGCGCGCCGGTACAGCTTGCGGTCGCCAATGCGTGTTTGACTGGCAAATATTCCTTAAAGGCGTCTTGAAACTTATAAATATAGTCGTAGCAATGTTCACCCCAACCGTTGGTGATCGCATCGGTAACATAGCGAATTTCAAGTTCGGTTATGGAAGGCTTGGCATAGGGTATTTTTCTCGTCATAAAATCTCCAGATGAGGAATCGAAATAACATAGCGCGCACCCCAATTCCGCGCATAGTTCAGTTGCTCCATAACTTCCGCTTTAATATTCCAGGGCAAGATCAAAATCCAATCCGGTTGATGTTGACGGATGGCGTCCTCACCTAAAATCGGGATGTGCGAGCCGGGTAAAAATTTGCCCTGTTTGGATGGCGCGCGGTCCGTCACAAATAAGATCAAGTCTTTTTTAACGCCGGCGTAATTTAGCAGCGTATTGCCTTTAGCGGCGGCTCCATAGGCACATACTTTTTTCCCGGCCTGCTTTTGGGCGATCAAAAAAGCCAGCAGTTCATTTTTGATCGTATCAGCTTTATGCTGCAAGTATCGATATCCAGCCAGACTTTCTAATCCGTTTTGTCGCTCGGCGGTTAAAAGTTTTTGCACATTATCCGTTAGAGCTTTAGAAGAATCTTCAGTGTGTTTTACAAAAATACGCAGCGAACCGCCATGTGTAGGCAACTCTTCCACATCAAAAATGGTTAAGCCGTGCGTAGTAAGGATGTGCTGAACTGTCAGCAACGAAAAATATGAAAAATGTTCATGGTAAATCGTGTCAAATTGGCATTCCGCCAGCAAACGCATAATATGGGGAAATTCCAAGGTAATTACGCCGTTTATTTTTAGAATTAATTTTAATCCGGCCACAAAATCATTGATGTCCGGTACATGCGCCAGCACGTTATTGCCTATTAACAAATCCGCCGACCGCCCCTCCACAGTCATCTTTTTAGCCAGATTCACACCAAAAAAAGTCTCTATTGTTTCAATACTTTTTTTCCGGGCGGCCGCCGCAGTCGCAGCAGCCGGCTCAATACCCAACACAGGAATACCCCGCGCTTGAAAATACTGCAAAAGATAACCGTCATTAGAAGCGATCTCAATAACCTGCGAATGATCCGTTAAACCAAGACGGGGGATGATCATCTCCGTGTAATGTTGCGCATGGCGTAGCCAAGTGGTCGAATACGATGAGAAATAGGCGTAATCCGCCCGAAAAATATCTTCCGGCCGTTTATATTCGCTAGTTTGGGCCAACAGACATTCGCCGCAAACGTAGACTTTTAACGGAAAATAATATTCGGCCTGCTCCAAATGGGCCGCCGTTAAATAGGCATTGGACAGCGGCGCATGGCCTAAGTCGATCATCAAATGGGTTAGCGGGTTATGACAAAAGCGACAATTCATGCGATCAATCCTTTAAACTCAGGCGATAAAAAGACGTAACTTGCATCGCGCTCCGAGATGCTATTTACTATCATCGGCCATTGAATGCCAACGCGGGGATCATCGTAACGCACCCCACCCTCGTGGGCCGGATGATACACCGCCGTATGACAATAAACCAACTCGCAATTTTCCGTGAGCGTTTGGAAGCCGTGCGCAAAGCCTTTGGGAATATACATTGTCCGTTTGTTGGCGGTCGATAATTCCGTCCCCCACCACTGCAAAAACGTGGCGGAGTTTTGCCGCAAATCTATAATGACATCAAATATCCGGCCGGCGACGCAGCGTACGGTCTTAATTTCGGCGTGGGGCGGATATTGAAAATGCATACCTCTGACCGTGCCGGCCCCGCGAGTCAAGGAGTGGTTCATCTGCGCAAAAGGTTCGATATGATCGATAGCGGCAAACTCTTCGGCACAAAAGGTACGAAAAAAAAGGCCGCGCGCATCCTCAAAAAGCTTGGGTTCGATCAAAAAAGCCCCGGCTAACGGCGTAGGCATAAAATTAAAGCGCGGTGTGGAAATGGGGTTGCTCATGTCACAATTTTATCCAGTCACGCTGTTGACGCGCGGCTTCGTCCGTGTACGTTTTTAACTGCGACGCTGTTAGCACGATATTAGACTCATAAAATCCGCGATACCAGTCGACGGTATTCTCCACGGCCTGCTCAAGGCTCCAAACCGGCTGCCAGTTCAGTTGCAGTCGCGCTTTTGTCCAATCCAGCCGCAATTGATGCGCTTCTTTAAGATCGCCGGGCGCCGTCTGAATTTCATACTTCATCACCGGCCAGTGTTTTTGAGCTAAAAGCAGCACGTCCAACACGGGCAGCGCATTTTCTACAGTAGGGCCAAAGTTCCAGGCCTCGGCAAATTCCGCCTTCCCTTCTAACAACCGTTGACCCAATTGAAGATAGCCGCTTAGCGGTTCCAGAACATGCTGCCAGGGCCGCACCGAGTTAGGATTACGGATCAAGACCCGTGTTTTTTTGTTGGCGCTGCGCATCATATCCGGGATCAGGCGATCTTCCGCCCAATCGCCGCCGCCAATCACATTGCCGGCCCGTGCACTTGCTAATAGCGGCCCGGATGCCCGATTAAAAAACGAGACGCGATAAGATTGCCCAACCAACTCGGCGCACGCCTTGGAAGCGCTGTAAGGATCATGTCCGCCTAAAGCATCCCGCTCGCGATAGCCCCACACCCACTCGCGATTTTCATAGCACTTGTCGGTACCGATGTGGATGATGGCTTTGACGGCTTCGCACTGCCGGCAGGCCTCCAGGACATTGACCGTCCCCTGCACGTTAGTGGAGAACGTCTCTAACGGTTGATGGTACGAACGGCGCACTAAAGGTTGGGCGGCCAGATGAAAAACAATGGCCGGTTGATGCCTGGCAACCACAGCGTTTAGAAAGGCGGCGTCGCGGAGATCGTGCAGATTGGACAAGTCTTCATCTATCAGAGGCGGGTTTTGATTCTGCAACAGCTCAAAATGATTGGGCGTTGTTTCCGGCGGAAGCGCATAGCCGATGACGCGCGCGCCCAGTATTTTAAGCCACAGGGTCAGCCAGGAACCTTTGAAGCCGGTGTGCCCGGTTACCAACACGGGTTTATCGCGGTATATATCGCCAAAAAAAGTCATTTATCCCAAACTTTCCAAAAAGCGCGCCCTTCGCTCCATAGCTTATTGAGATGGAGAACGTCGCGCTCATGATCCATGCAGTCCCATTGGCCGTCATGCTTATAAACCATGACTTCGCCCAGTTGCGCTAACTTTTCTAACGGCCCAATTTCAAAATCACACGACTCGTCCGGCGTCAGATAATCCAACAAACGCCGGGAAAAAACCATGTAGCCGCCGTTAATGTAACTCTTGGCCGCCAAAGGCTTTTCGGTAAAGGTCAGTACGCGCCCGTCTTTCTCTTCCAATTCGCCGAAGCGCGAGGCGGCATGAACACCGGTAATGGTAATGATTTTGCCGTGCCGGTGATGAAACTCCAGCAGCGATTTAATATCCACATCGGCCACGCCGTCGCCATACGTCACAAAATTGGTTTCGGCGGGCAAATATTTTTCCAGGCGCTTAATCCGCCCGCCTTTCAGCGTATTCAAACCTGTATCCACCAGCGTGACTTTCCATTGATTTTCGCCGTGCTTATTATGATACGTAATTTGACCGCTGTTCAAGTCAATGGTAAAATCGTTGTTAAGCGCCTCAAAATCATAAAAGTACTGCTTGATGGCCTGGCCTTTTACACCCAGCGCAACAATGAACTCGTTAAAGCCGTAATGGGAATAGGTTTTCATGATATGCCATAGCACCGGCCTATTCCCGATGGCAACCATCGGTTTAGGAATGATCTCGGCCATTTGACCCAGGCGAGTTCCCCAACCACCGGCAAGAATGATAACTTTTTCATGTGCGTTCATTTTATACCTTATCGAATGTAAGTTTTCCACCACAACGCAAAATTATACAAATACCAAACCCGCACCCGATGCTGACCGGTCATCAGGCGGCGCACTTCGGCCGGATCAAAAAAATCGGTTTCGCGGCAGAATTGGGTCAGCTCGGCTTCGATCTGTTGGCCGAGGCGGTCAAACAGCCATTCGTAGACCGGGACGCCAAAGCCTTGCTTTTTGCGGTCAATGATTTCATCCGGGATGACCCCGCGCAGCGATTTTTTCAGGATGTATTTTAAAACGCCGTCTTTGGTTTTGATCGCCGTTGGGATGCTGAGGGCCAATTCCACAAACTTGTGATCGAGAAAAGGCACCCGGCCTTCCAGACTGACGCCCATACTCATTTTATCCACGCGCATCAGCAGCAATTCCGGCAGGCGATAGTTGAGATCGAGATAGGTCATCCAATTCAACACGCTCCGGTCTTCGGCTCGCTCACAAAAGCGCTCGTGGATAGGTCGGATGGCTTCCCAAGAAGTGAGATTTTTAAACTTTTGACGCAGGCGAGCGGCCAGTAAACGCTTTTTGGGGTGATCGCCTAACTCGTCGGCCCCGCCCCAAAATATCGGCTGCCGCAAGGCGCCGCGCCGCAAAAACTCATGGCGCATGGAGTTACTTTTGCCCAGCAGTTCCAGGCCAAAAGCGCCGGCTTTTTTGACAGATGACGTGCCCGGCACATCGCTGAGGCGCTGGAGTTGCAACATCTTTTTCCAGTAGGGATAGCCGCAGAATAATTCGTCCGAGCCTTCGCCCACCTGACAGACGATCACGCCGTTATCCCGCGCCAATTTGGAGACGTAATAAACCGGCACACACACCGGGTCAGCAATCGGTTCGTCCTGCAATTTGACCATCAGCGGCAGAAAATCCAGCAGATCATCCAACGTCAACAAGCGTTCGTGATACTCGGCGTTGACCAGATCGGCCACGCGGCGGGCGTAATGCAACTCGTTTTGATAGGATTGATACTCGCCTTCGTAGCCGATGGAAAAGGTTTTGACCCGGGTATTTTCGCCTTCGGAAAAAAGGGCGGCGTTGGCGCTGGAATCAATCCCGCCGGATAGAAAGACACCCACCGGCACATCGCTGACTTTGCGCAGTTGCACGGCGGTGCGGAGCTCGGCCAACAGCAGCTTGGCGATTTCGTCTTCGCTCACGCCGGTTAACGGTTTGGCAAAATCCAGCATATCCCAATAGCGCTGTTGCTGCATTTGGCCATCGGCGCTGACGCGCAGCCAGTGGCCGCCCGGCAGCTTGTGAATGCCTTCAAAAAGCGTATCCGGGGCCGGCGCAGTTAAAAAAGACAGATAATGGAAAAAGGCGGTTTCGTTGACTAAGCGAATCTGGGCCGGGTCTTGCAGCAGGGCTTTGATTTCCGAAGCAAAGGTCAGTCGGCCGTGATGTTGACAATAATACAGCGGCTTGATGCCGATGCGGTCGCGGATCAGCCACAGTTCTTTTTTGCGCGCATCCCACAAAGCGATAGCAAACATGCCGCGAAACTTGTGCAGGCAGTCGATGCCCCATTGTTCGAAGGCGTGGAGGATGACTTCGGTATCGGAATGGTCGGTTTTCCAGCGATGCCCGCCAAGCTGCTGCAACTCGGCGCGGATGTCAGCGTGGTTATAGATTTCGCCGTTGAAGATGACCCACAGCGTGTCGTCCTCGTTGGACATGGGCTGATTGGCCGTTGCCGACAGGTCGATGATCGACAGGCGGCGATGACCCAGCCCGACCTTGCCGTCCGGCGACAGCCACAGCCCCGCGCCGTCCGGCCCGCGATGAGCCATCACGTCGCGCATCCTGGTCAGATAAGATTCTGTGATAGTAAAGGCGCTGTTGGTGAAGGAGAGGGCGCCGACAATTCCGCACATTGGATGTCTCACGATTTAGAGATATTGCAAATAGCCGGGGTGACAACTAAAGTCGTCCTCTTACCCAAACTCAAAAATGGCTTTAACATCCCGATAAGCGCTTATGATCCGGACAATTTCTACGCTATTTCCCTGTATGCAATAAAAAATGACATAGCTTTTGACAGGGAAACTACGGAGACCCGGCAACAACTCATCTCGTTGACGACCGACTTTTGGCGTATCCAAAAGTCGTCGACATTTTTCAAACAACAGATCAATAAAGCGGTCGGCATTGAGCGGATTGTTTTCGGCGATATAGAGCCAAATGTCATCGAAATCTATTCCCGCCGCATCGGAAATAACCAGGTTAAATCGGCTCATACTTGGATATGGCTCAACCGGTGTCGACCTCTTTTCTTGACGCTGGCCACGAATTCGGCGTCTAAGGGTTGACTTTGTCCTTGCTCCAATTGGTTGATGCCGATGGCTAATTGCTGCCGCAACCAATGCTGTTGCCGCAGCCGTTCCTGCTCCTCATAGCCATAAAGCATTCGCACGGCTTCTTGAATCACTTCGCCCGGTGATTTGTATAAGCCGCTTTTCACTTTGCTTTTGACCCAGTGTTCCAGTTCCGGGGAGAGCGCTACATTCATTTTTCCTCCACAAGAAAACATGTTCATGCCATTCATGCCAGCTTTGATGTGAGATGCGAAAATAAAAAATTGACCTTAAAAGTCAATTGCTTGCAACATCTATTTCACGATCCTTTTTATAACGTTTGACTCCTAAATCCGTGAGTGCTTTTGCATCCATAACCTTATCCTCCCAATCGCACGATTACAAGTAATAGATTTATCAAAGTAAACCACCCATTTACCGCCGCAATTGACTTTCCACCGCAAACGCAATCTCCGTCGCCTGCACTTGTTGCCATAGCGGAATCGGCCACTCGCCTTTGCGGATGCCATTGGCAAAAAAACGCAGTTCATCCAACTGGCCTTTATCAATCGTCTTTGTGGATAAACCGGCGGCTTTCGCCCCAAATACGCTGAGTTTTTGGTAATTTTCCAGCAAAACGACCCGCCCGTCGCTGTAAATTTCCAGCAATTCTTTGGGATAATCACCCGTGCCCAGCGCCGTGTAGGTCAGCGTGGCCACAGAGCCGTCGGCAAAGGTCAGCGTGACCACAAAGTTGTCGCGCGGGCTGTAGTAGTCGGTGGCCGGCCGGATGGCTTGCGCTTCGATTTTTTGGACGCGGCTGTCGGTCAAAAAGGTAAAAAGATCGTAGATGTGACAGGCTTCGCCGATATTACGTCCACCGCCCTCTTCGCCATGCACCCAGCTATCCAACGGGATGTAGCCGGCATTCATGCGATAGTTCAAAATCAGCGGGTTCGTACGCTCGTCCGTCAACTCGCGAATTTGCCGGGCATGAATCGAAAAGCGACGATTAAAGCCCGTCATCAAAATAGGCTTTATCGTTTGACCATCGCTATAAAAATCTTCTATTTTCTTTAAGGCTTCCGGGCGGATGGCCAGCGGTTTTTCCACCAGGACATGCTTGCCGGCGGCGAGCGCGGCTAAGGCCAGATCAGCATGATGATTATGACGGGTGACGATGATGACGGCGTCAATGTCGGCGTCCGCCAGAATCCGGTCTATTTCAGTGGTGGCATAGGCGGCGTTGCAGTTGCGGGCCAGGGCTTCGGCGTTGTGTCCGGTGCGGCTCATGATGGCTTGGATGTGGTAGTCTTTGGCCAGTGTTTGCAGATTCGGCAGATGGGTGCTTTTGGCAAATCCGCCTGCGCCGATGAGGGCGATCCGCAGTTGACCGGTTTTAGCCGGTCGGGCTTTTGGGTTGAGCGTTTGACGGGAAATAGGCGCGGATTTGGCGGCATAGGAGAGCAAAACCATGAGCGGCTTTTGCTGCGGCTGCTGGAGCGATTGATACGCCGCCGGGGCGTTTTCAATTGGATAGGTTGCCTGAATGAGCGGCTTGACTTTAATTTTGCCATCGGCCAGTAACTGCAAATAGGCGGCCATGTTGCGGTTTTCCGTCCACCGCACGTAGCCGATGGGATAATCCAGACCTTTTTCTTCGTATTGGGCGTCGTAGCGGCCAGGCCCGTACGAGGTCGAAATAAAAAAATCCAACTCTTTTTGGTAAAAGTCAGCCCGGTTTAAGTTCAAACCCACATCGCCGACCAGTACGACGCGGCCTTTGCGCCGACACATCGTAAAAGCGGTAGCTATAATTTCATGGTCGGCCGACGCCGCGGTAATAATAACACCATCCGCCCCATGTCCGTCGGTTAAGCGCTGAATCTTGGCCACACTATTGCTCTCCGACGAAGCAACGGTTACATCCAAGCCAAGCGATTTGGCTAAACTTAGTCGTGCGGAATCTACATCCGTGCCGATGACCCGGCAGCCGTTGGCCTTAAGCATTTGCACGGTTAGCTGGCCTAAAATGCCCATGCCAATCACCACAAATGTTTCACCTAATGTCGGTTGGGCGCGACGGATACCTTGTAAGGCAATCGCGCCCAAGGTGATGGTGCTGGCCTCGGCGGGGGAAACCCTTTCCGGTACCGGGACAATGAGATTGCGCGGCACAGTGACGTATTCGGCATGATGGGCATATTGGGCGCCGGCGCAGGCGATAAGCTGTCCGACGCGCAAATCGCTGATTGCGGAACCAAGCTCGACAATTGTGCCGCAAACGGCGTAGCCGACCGGCATCCCCAACATAAACTGGCCGGTCACGGTTTTGTAGGTGTGAGAGAGGCCCTTGTCCAGCGCCATTCGCAGGGCTTTTTTAACATTGCCCGGCTGTTGCAGCGCCCGACGCCACAAGGGTGCGCTGCTGGCCCGGAGGCCGCTCATTTCTGTGCCGACGGAGATGCAGGAGTAGGCCGTTTGCACAAGCGCCAGGCCGGCTTCCGCCATCGGGGCGGGTACTTCTTCCACAATGGCCGCGCCTTTTTTGATAAACACTTGTTTCACGGTGCCTAAACCCTTTACCATGTCAATGTAAATAAAATCTACGCTCAGCTAAGCCCTAACCTGACCCAAGTCTGAAAGATAGCCGATTTTCGCCGCCGGGCAAGGAATTTTGCCAAAATAAAAAAGGCCGGCCTTCCAGACGGAAGACCAGCCCCGCGTTAATTTACAACGCATAGTTTTGCATTCGTCATTACATACTGCGGGATCACGACACCTGCCGCAGCAAAGGCCGGGTCAGGCAAGTCGGGCCGCCTGCGCCTTTGTGACAAATATCATGGCCGTCAAATTCGTGCACTGTTGCGCCGGCTTTTTCCAGCGCGGCTTTGGTCTGTGGATTCCCGCTCAACAGGACACAGTGGCGCGGCGCAATCGCCAGCACATTGCCGGCCATGCTGTTATATTCGCTGTCCGAAACCTCGACTAATTGAATATCCCGACTGAGCAGAAACTCGCGGAAAGGCACGGGCAGCAAGCGCGAATAAACAAGCGCCAAATCCCGATCAATCGGGCTAATCAGCGACATTAAATGCAGCACTTCACCCGGGCCATTCCAATGCGGCAGCGGCACGACCATAATTTCTTCGACAAAATCCTGCGTTAGCGCCCGCAGCTGGCGGATGCCGTCATCATTCGTGCGATAACCGCGACCCACCACAATGGTGCGCTCATCCAACCAGATCAGATCGCCGCCTTCCAAACATCCGCTGCCGGAAATTTCACCCAAAATCGGGATATCCAGCGTTTGTAAAAATTCGGCGGCAGCTTTAGCCTCGGCCTTGCGCTGCGGCTTACCCATATTGCATAAAATAGCGCCATGATCGGTTATCAGCAACGGGTCGCGCACATAAACCGAATCCAGGCCGGTGCGTTCGTCAGGCGGTAAAAAGGCAAGCTGCGGGATATGCGCCCTCAACAGATCGACAAGTCGGTCATATTCATGATTAGCCCGGACCAAATCCGGCGCGGCCGGATAGCCTAAATCTTGCCATTGTGCAGCGATAGCCGCCGCATTTTTAAAAGCATCTTTTGGATGTTTGAGCAATAAACGGCGCACGGGCGCTGTCTCGGATTGGCCGCCATAAGCAGTCATGTTTTACTCCTATTTTAAAAGGTTAAATGTAGATAGGCTCAGGCTGATTCTCTCCGATATGTGACCTCGTAGTCTACAATCTAACAGCCTGAACAGATATTTCCCACAAGCGGCGGGCAATGTCCGGATCATAGGACGCCGACGAAGATTTAACCGCCCGACGGCGACGGAAATATTGGCCGCTGACACTGGCCACAGCGGGAGAAGTTGCCAGGTAGATGGATGTTTCCGCCCCTTTTTCCGGGCTGCCGAAAAAGAACCGGCTAACTGCCGCCAGAACGTAGGGCAAACCGGTATAATCAAGAACGAGCTTAGTCGCAATTACGCCCGGATGCAGACAGTTTACGGTTACGGAACTGCCCTGCAAGCGACGGGCTAATTCATACGTAAACAGGATATTGGCCAATTTTGTTTTCTGATAGATCCGGGTGCCTTTGTATGCCGATTTTTCCGCCTGTAAGTCGTCCAAATCGAGCCTGGCCCAATAGTGAGCGTCTGAAGCAACATTAATGATGCGCGCCGATGGACTGCCTTTAAGCAAGTCCAATAGCAGATTGGTCAACAAAAAATAGGCCAGATGATTGACCGCAAATTGCAGTTCTAAACCGTCGGGCGTAACTTGCCGTTGCTGTACAATCACGGCGGCATTGTTAATGAGCACATCCAATCGGTCATAGCGGGTCAGGACTTCGCCGGCCAGCCGCCGAATGTCCGCCAGCGAAGCTAAATCGCATTGCAGCAAATCAATCGCCGAATTTCCGGTCATTTGGACGATTTCTGCCTGAGCTGCCATGCCTTTAGCCAAATCGCGGCACACCAGAATGACACGCGCGCCGAGCCGGGCCAATTCCAGCGCGGTGGCTTTACCAATGCCCACGTTTGCGCCGGTGATTAATACGGTTTTGCCGGCCATGGTTTGAATTTGGGCTGTTTTTTGGGGCATCGTTCGGTATCCTAATTTCAGACTAACGGGTGATATATATATAGCATCGTGCTATACCAAAACTTAAAATGAATTATACACTTCCAAAAAAATATAAGGGTCTTGTAAGATTTTACTTGGTAATGAGATACATCTTTTGAGACCCTTAGGGTTTAGTGTCCAAATCATTTTCGGTTTTGGTATTACTTACGAGCGAATCTTACTCTTTGCTCCGTGACAACGACAAATTTGCCAATCAGTTGATCAGAAAATTGTTCAAGAAAGTGTCGGAGTACCGCAATCTTGTTGCTAAACCGTTCGTTTTCCAATCGCATAAAAATCACGCCATGATGAGGATGATTTTCGCGATATACTTTTTCGCCAAAGTCTTTGTCATTCGTGATAAGAATCCAATTCTCTTGATAGGCTTTAAGAATCACATCTTCATCGTCAAGTCCGCGAGCTTGTTCAAAAACGGAGAAAACGTCATATCCCTCTGCTCTCAGCCATCGCGCAACTGCTGGACCTGTGCATTCATCAACCAAAAATCGCATTTATGCCATCTCCATTTCTAATGGCATGAAGGTGGTACTTTCAAGCGACTTGGCGGCAAATAAAATACATGCCAAGATATCATTCTGTGTCAAGCCTTTATATTCGTCCAATATTTCAGAGAAGGGCGCGCCATTGGCTAACAAATTGAGAATATACTCAACTGTTAATCGCGTACCCTTAATAATTGGCTTTCCGACCATAATTTTAGAATTTAGAACAATGCGATCAAGTAACTCCTGGTCTTTCATTTCAACCTCTTGTAGATATTTTGATATTTTGAATCAACACTTTTGAATTACAAACAATAGCACGTGTAGTTAACGGGTGATATCCAAAATCGTCACAAAGATCATCAGACAAAGCAGCATAAAAACACCGACCTGGGCTAAACGCATGCGGCTTTCGCGCGAGAGGGGCCGACCCCGTAACTTTTCCAGGGCGATAAAAAAGATTTGGCCACCATCCAAAACCGGGATCGGAATAATCAAATTCAAGATTGCCAATTGCACAGACAAAATCGCTGTAAATCGCAGCAAAGCATGAAAGCCCCAGCGCGCCGAGTCCCCGGCTAACTTGCCGATAGCCACCGGCCCGCCCACATCGTCCCGGCTGACCTGGCCCTTCACTATGCGCTGCAGGGCTTCAACGAGAATAAGCGAAAAACCGACTGTTTCTGCCCCGCCACGAATGACTGCCGTTATAAAACTGACGCTTTCGTTCTGCCAATGCAGGCGGATACCGATCAAGCCTGCTTTTTTAAGCGTGTTATCCTCTGCCGGAATGTTACCAAACTGAGGCGTAATAATCGTGGTAAATGCCTGATCCTCCCGCTGGACAACAAATGTCAACGGAAGATTCGGGCTGGCATGAATGGTATCGGCCATCATTTCCCAATCCTGCATAGGATGACCGTTAATCGAGGCAATGATGTCACCTTTTTTCAGGCCGCCTTTTTCTGCCGGCGAATCGCGCTGCACATCGCCCACAATCGTATTAAACAGCGCGGTCAGACCGATCTTATCCGCACCCGGGCCAAGGTCCAGTGGCGCCGAGCGAAACTCGCTGCCGTTGCGCTGTACGGTAATTTCTACCTGCGGGTTAACTTTTGGGTCTAATGTTTCGACCACATCGCGCCATTTTTGGATGACTGTTGTATTGATTGCGGTAATTTTATCACCGGTCTGCAAACCGGCCTGGGCCGCTACGGAGTTTTCCTTGATTTGAATATTCGTTGTATCAGGCACGGGAACGCCGGTCGCGTAAATCAGACCGGTAAAAAGAACAAAAGCCAGAATATAGTTCATCGCCGGCCCGGCAAACAGCACCAGAAAGCGCTGAAAGGCGGTTTTGGAGCTGAAAAGCTCGCTTTTTGGCACGACTTCGGGGTCGCCGCCGGGGGAGGACTGTGGATCGTATGATGTCGTGGCCGACTCGTCAAACTCCATGCCGGCCATCCGCACGTAGCCGCCGATAGGCAGCATGCCGACAATGTAGTCCGTACCCTTACGATGGAAGAGTCGAAACAGACGGGGCGGAAACCCGATGGAGAATTCAAAAACCCGGATGCCAACGCGCTTGGCGACAAAAAAATGTCCCCATTCATGCACCACGACAACAACCGTCAGCACAAATAAAAAAGCGATCAGCGACATAGCAAATGACGAAGCCGTAGCAAGAAAAGAAGCAATCATGACAACTCCATAATTATAAAATTACACCCCAACATTTGCGTTAGCCGCAAAAATCGTTACCGCAAAGCTCGCAAAGTTTATCGCAGAGTTTCACGAGTTTGCCTTTGCGTAGCTCTGCGTAACACTTTGCGCTTCTCTGCGGTAAAAATTTGCGGTTGACCGCCTTAGGATCTGGCGACCATTGAAAAGATGCCCTTCAGCTTCTCATTGGTTTCGCGCAGACGAGACGACAGGGTACGACAAAAAACCCAAAGCAATTTATAGGCTATATCACGATTTGCAAACAAAAGTTTATTAAAATCGCCTTTGTTTATCGTCATCACTTCCACATCTTCCTGGGCAAAAGCCGAAGCTGAACGCGGCAGATTGTTCATCAGCGCCATTTCACCAAAGTAATCGCCGATTTTAAGCATAGCCAGGGCTTCTTCGCCGATACCCGGAATTTGCTTGCTGACCCGCACGGTACCTTGAATAATCACGTAGAATTTATCGCCGACCGTGCCTTCGGCAAAAATAAGCTGCGTTTTTTGAAAACGGGCGCGTTTACAGATCGTGCAGATTTGCTCTAACTCTGCTGTGGTCAGGTTGGCAAACAGGTATACGTTTTTTAGGGCATCTAAATCAGTCAAAGCTCACCTCTCTTGTTGGATTTCGAAAGTGTTGCGATCAAACAATAGATAGATGGTTTTGACGGGTCAGATGTTAAAAACAGGGCGAGGATAAAACTAAAATGCACCAATATTTACTGATTACCTGAATCCTGAACTATTCACCATGAAACACACGAAAGGTTTCTAAATTAAAGCGTTGCGTAGCTCAGACAGACAAAATTCAAAATTTTGGCGTCACGCGCTGCAATCCTTTGTTTTCGTGGTAGTGTAAACCCAAGTAAAGCGGAATTAAAAAAATCGGCACCGCTTGAAACAATTCGTAATAGTTATCGTTTTTTAAACTTCCCTGAAGATTATTATTACCTGAAGGATCACCTGGGCAGCAACCGGCTCATTGTGCGCAACGACAACGGCGTGGGCGTAGTGACCGCCGAGACGGATTATGACCCATTTGGTTTTGAGATCCGCACCGGCAGCCCGGCCACAGCCGAGCAGCGCAAGTTTAAGTTTACCGGCAAAGAAAGAGATGTTGAGACCGGGCTGGATTACTTTGGCGCGCGCTATTTGGACAGCGCCATTGGCGTTTTCCGCAGCGTTGACCCGTTGGATACAAAATATCCCGGCTGGAGCCCGTATGCCTATGCGCTGAATAATCCGATTAGAAATTATGACCCGGACGGGCGGAGCGCAGCAACTAAATTGGCCAAAGTTGTGACCAAAGTTATTCGCACCGGTTTTAAAGAGGGTTTCCAGAAAGCTGCCAGCAAAGCCGAGATGGCCGATACCTTTGCTGATGTTATCAGCGATGTCAAAACGCTGGCGGACCCCAGCCGGAGTTTTGTTGAACATGCGGCAGCCGGTATTTCTCTTGCTTCTGAGGCATTGCCGGTCAGCGTGGGCGATGTGAAAGATGTTGGAAAAATTGTTAGAGGCGCATTAAGTTCAAGCGGGGAAGCCGCGACAGAGATTCCTGGCAAAATTTATCGCGCAGCTACAAAAGGCAATCTTGATCATGTTACACCGCGAACTGCCAAGGGGGAAACCGCGGTTTCATTTAGAGACTCGCAGAGTGTCAATAGGCAAATAAAAATGTACCAAAAATCGGCATGAGAAGTGTACCACCC
>CAYOLL010000056.1:0-34553 GCA_964404765.1 uncultured Gemmatimonadota bacterium
GTGGCTGTCGCCCCGCCTTCGGTCACGCTGACCGTTGTTGGCGTGACGGTGACACTTGGCGGATTATTTGTGGTCGCGCAGCTTTCACCGGAATATTGCGAATTGTTGGTGTTGTCCGTTGCCTTAATTCGATAACAATATTGTGTGCTCGCCGCCAAACCGGTGCTTTGATAACTCGTCGTTGTCCCATTGGGTGTCGTGCCGACCGGCGCAAATGTCCCGCCCGTGCCGGTCTTGCGCTCAATAATCAGATTGGTCTGCGTGGTAGACTTGTTCGTCCACGACAAATTGATTTGGGTCGGGGAAACCGCGCTCGCGTTTAATCCGGACGGCGTACCCATCGTAACCGTAAAGGCGTTCGCGCCGGTGATTGTGCCATCCGTCGTGTTGGCGACAACCACGCCCCATTGTCCAATCGCGGCTCCGGCCGGAATGGCAAAATTGGCCGTCAACGCTGTGGGGCTGTTGGCCGTAACGCTTGTGCCGGGAATATCGCTGCTGCCGGAGCGGGTCAGCGCGACGGTTTGTGTGCCGGAAGTGAAGTGGGTGTTCGTGCCGGTAATGGCCACGTTTAACGTTTGGCTCTGCTCCCCGTTTGTCGGGTCAAACGCGCTGACCATCGGCTGCGGCGCGGTTATGACGGCGCATTGTTCCGCTGTCGGATCGCTTTCACTTTGCAAATCATAAACGGCAAAAACGCGATAGCACCATGTCCCGATGCCAGGATTGGTGTCCGTGTAGGATTGATTCGCGGGACTTATCGTTGTTAAGGGTTGCCAATTGCCGGCAGGAGCTCGGCGCTCGATGCGGTAGCCGGTTAATGTCTGCGGAGAGCGTCCGATCTCCCGGCTAAGCGGCGCGAAGTTTGGCAAAGATGACGGGGTAATTTCTGCCGACCGGCCGCCCAGGTAAGCGACATATCCGCGAATCATGACGTTATTATCAAGCTCTTGCCAGATCGCGCCGGCGTTGGCCCAGCCGCCTTTTCCGGGGACAATCTGGTTAGTGTCCTGGGCGATAAAAGATTGACTGTTTATTTGATAGCCAATCCTATATTCGTTATTGGCTTCAATCAAAACAGGATTTGGCAGCGCATATTCTTGCCACCCGCTCGCCGTCGGCGTATAGGGCTGGTCATAAATCATGGCGCCGGCATCGGTCAAGTTGCCGCCTTTCCAAACACGAATTTGACAGGGCGAGGTATTGCTGAAATATATTCTGATCTTGGTCAGAGAATTGCCGACATAGTTCGTGAGATCACTGACGGCAAAGCGTGACGCAACATCCGTTGTCGTTTCAAAGGTAATGAAGTTACCCAAGGTTCCGCTATCCCATTGCAGCCAACCCTCCTGCGCAGTGCTCGGCGCATCCCAGATCAAGTTTATATTTTCACCCTGTGCTGTCGCCAGCAGATTTCTGGACGGACGGTTGGGATTCGGGCCGGTGGTAAAAGAATAGGTTGGGCTGCTGCTTTCATTAGCGCTTTTCTTAGCCACAATGCGCCAATAATAGGTGGTGGAAAAGGCCAAAGCGCCCGTTTCGTAGTTGGTGTTAACCGTAGATGTAACGAGCGGCGGGGTTGGGACCGTCCCAAAGTACACATCATAAGCATCCGCCGAGCCGTTCAAGCAACTCCAACTGATTAAGAATACGTTATTCATCCCGGTCGCGCCGTTAGCGGGCGAAGGTGAACCCGGTGTGCAAAGCTGACTCGGCGTTCCGATATAGACGCAGTTAGGAGATTGAAGATTCGCGGCTTCGGCGGTCGCCCGAACCAGATTTTTTACCTGGGAATGCAAGAAACTCATAGCTGTTCCCTGACTGGTCAAATGACAATAACTCATCAACGAGGCGTTTTCGCGTGGGATTGCCGGGCCGGAGTAACAGTTGGGTTCGTTTGCTACATAGCAACTATCAAGCGGCGTTTCCCAGTACCCGGGTTTTATGCAATGCGTATGCGGCGAGCCAAAGTTGTGTCCCAACTCATGGGCCACCACATTCCAGTCCTGGGTATATGAGGCCGAAGGATAAATATATGTGCCGTCAATAACGCTGACGCCATATCCTGATGATGTATTGCAAAGCGCATTAACTGAAGCTGTTCCTCCGGCATTGGCTAAAGCGCCTGCCCGACCGGCCAGCAAATGAAAAACCGTGCGATCCACATTGGCATAATTGTTTTGGCAATAGTTGCCCAATTCCTGTAAACGCGCGCCCGTAGTCGTGCCATTGTAGGGATCGCCCGCCGTTGTCCAGACATGGATATAACTAATCGTCAAATAAACTTCGACGTCGGATTGATAGGTCGCCGAGACGGCTCCTATTAAGTTGGAAATATAAGCCGTGACTGATGAAGTGTTTGGCCCCAACAAAGTGTATAACTCATGATCCGCTTCAATGGCGATCTTAGCCGTCAAAGGGCCGGTCATTCGCGTAGCGGAAGGCGCCGGCATCGCGTTCAGGGCTTCCTGATAGCCGGGCAATTCCTCGGCCTGACAAAAAGGCGCACCGTTTTTGACCGATTCCGACACAAATTGGCTGACAAAAATCGCGTGTTCGGAACTGCGCGTACCCGTCGGCGCAATCGTATACTTTTGGCCGTTAACGACAATATTGCCCATCATCTGCGCATTGCTGATCGAAAAATAAACAAACGAGTTCGGCTCGCCGACAACCTGCCCGCGATAGAAGGACATATCCGGCTTTTCCAGGCGGGTCACGACGCCGTTATCGCCGGTGGCTTGCAGGATGGCGTCCGGCTCAAAAAGGTTGAACGCCGTAACCAGCAGTTCAACTTGTCGACCATCAGGCAAGGGGAAATCGGTGATTTCCAGTTCGGCCTGCCGGCGCGCTGCTTGAAATTGCGTCGCATCCATTTGCCAGAGAACCCGGTCATTTTGGGTTGACACTTGCCGCATAAGACTTTCGGCTTGCAGCGTGACCGGTTTTGCCTGCAAAAATGCGGCATTCAATAGAATCAGCCAAACGGTCAGCATTGTGAAGCGAACAGTTAGATTACGATTTGACAACATACGTGCGTCTCCTTTCGGGGAGTTTTAAGTAACTAACATAGTGATAGACGAGTTATATCCTGACACCTGCGCGGTTGCAGGATGCCCACAAATTAGCATTCAATGTCATTCAGTTAAGGAAAGTCGAGGCATCGCCTCTTGGACAGAATCTTTTTCAAGTCAAATACTGGGCCATTTTGGAAAAAATAGCTTCCGGCAACCAGAGGATAATAAATAGCGTTTAACTCATATTGACAAGATTTTTTTTAGCACAAGTATGGGTATACGCCCTAAGGGTCTTGCAACAGCTTGTTTGATATTGAGATGTACTACTTGAAGTTTTTAGGGTTTGGTATTACAATATTTTTAGCGCAATCATGGTCATGTCGTCGTGTTGGGCAACCGGGCCGACAAAACTGTTCACGCCATCTAAGATTTTGGTCATCAACTCTTCGGCGGTCACGTGCCGGTTTATTTCCACCAATTCTAACAAGCGTTCTTCGCCGAACTCTTCCTGCCGGCCGTTCATGGCTTCGGAAATGCCGTCGGTGTAGAGCAACAGCAGGTCGTTGGACGCCATCGACACGCTTTCTTCGATCAGGTTATTGGCAAACAGTTCGCCCTCGGTCACGCCCAATGCCATGCCGCGGCCCGGTAAAAAGCGGCCCTTGCTTTCTTTTGCGGCGATAAAAATCGGCTCATTATGTCCGGCGCGCACATAGCGCAGCGTCTTGGTTCTTATATCCAAAATAGCGTAAAACAGACTGACAAACAAATGGCGATCCGAATCACGCCGCAGCAACGTATTCACCAGAATAATCGCCTCACGTGGCGAGTCCGTTTGAAGCGCATAGGCACGCACCAGACTGCGCACCATGGCCATATAAACCGCGCCAAAAACACCTTTACCGGCCACGTCGGCAATGACGATGCCAATATTTTTGGACGGCAGGGTAAAAAAGTCAAAATAATCGCCGCCAACTTCAATCGCCGGCAGGCTGACACTGCTCATTTGCAGGCCCGGAAACGACGGATTGCGCGGCGGCAGCAAGGTCTGCTGAATCCGCTGGGCGATTTCCATTTCTTTTTTAGCGCGTTCGCGCCCCGCCAATTCGTGATAGAGCCGCACGTTTTCAAAGGCCACGGCCAACTGACTGCTCAACACGGTTAAAACAGTCATATCTTCATAACCGTAGCGGACTTTTGTTATTTTTTGACCCAGACTGATAAAACCGCGCAGTTGATCCTGACGCTTGATGGGCACAATCAAATAAGCGTCCAGCGATTGCAGCAGGGTGCGGGCTTCGGCAGCGGCTTCCGGCGAGACAAACAGGCGCAGCATGTTCGCGGCCAAAACCGGCTCGTTAGCGGCGGCAATCTGTCGAATCAAAGGATGATCAAAAGGCAAAGGCTGCCATTCCGGCAGTTTCTTGACCCACGTGACAGGAATAAACGCCTCACTATGCTCACCGGGCAAATAGAGGATCACTTGCTCGGTCAACAT
Source organism: uncultured Gemmatimonadota bacterium (assembly GCA_964404765.1). Taxonomy (GTDB): domain Bacteria; phylum 4572-55; class 4572-55; order 4572-55; family 4572-55; genus CAYOLL01. The sequence continues at coordinate 4,516 of CAYOLL010000056.1, forward strand.
GGTTTTGATGAGTTGATCGACCAATTTGCGTTTAAGTTGATCAAAATCGAGGATAGTAATAATTTCCCGGCTGAACTCCTGCATTGATACGCGATAATCCCGCCCGCCGCGTAAAAACACCGTATCCATAAAATCTTCCAGCCAGGTCATTAACGGCTGAAAAAATACCAGGGCAAAGATAAAAAAAGCAATTTCGAACAGCGGGATTTGCTGTTGAAACATGCCGGATACAATTTGATCGAAATAGCGGACGACAACCAGATAAACGCCGCCGACCAGCGCCGCCGAAAAAGAATAGAACACACTTTTGCGCAGCAACAGGTTAATATCCAAAAAGCGATACCGCACAATGGCCACGGCAATGGAGCCGCTGCCCGCCAGCAAACCGATAGCGGTCAAGCCGGTGCGAAGCAGGCTACGAATCTCCAGCCCAAAGATCAACGGCAGCAAGATTAACGCCGCATAAAGCCCGCCGGCCAGACCGATGCCCACAAAAACCAGGCGCACCTGTTGCTTAAGATGGGCTTGCTCCAACCGCCGCATACTTGTATAAAGCAGCAGCAAAGCCAGCAGAAAAAAGATAAAATTGACTAAGGAAAAGAGCTGTTTGTGCAACGACAAGCTAAGTTCCAGGAATTTACCGAACAGTTTTAAAAAAACCTTGAGTAAATCCGGCCCGGTGGAGGTCAGCGCTGTAAAATAAACTTCAGAATGATGAAAAAGCTGCGGCGCTAAGAAGATGACCAAAAAGTGCAGGCCGTGGGGGACAAAAATGGCGAACGGCAGCCATTTATTGCGGGTTAAATGCGGATTGTCCTCTGGAAAAATCAGGGCAAATAACAGCAATTGGGGGAAGAAAAATTCCCAGACCGCGCCGGCTAACTCGCGGTATATCTGAAAGTTTTGCCAGTTCTGAACAGTCAGGACCTGTTGCAGCATGAGATCGGACGCGCCAAAAAGCGCACCCAGCCCGCCCCAGAGCAGCATCAGGCTGGTGATGCGATTCAAGCGCTCGTGCGCGTTATCCCGATAGATGGCAAAGCCGAGTAAAACCAGGATGGTCCCGCTCAAGCCATAAAAAATAGCGACTACGATTTCGGGGTTCATAGGTATGTTATCAAGTTTTTAAGGTTGGGGGATTCGTTAAAGACACGCGCCACAGTATCTTCCAGCAATTGCCGGCTTTGCGTGATCGCCTGCGCTTCGCTCATCTCCGGCGGCGTGATGGCATGGATGGCGCTCAGGCCGGACACACGCGCCGCCTTTGGCTCATACGAGCCGACAAAGGCGATTGTTGCAATTCCGCGCTTGCTTGTAGCGTCCAAAATACCGCTGACGGTTTTGCCGGCCAAAGATGTCTGATCAAAACGTCCTTCGCCGGTGATGACCAGATCGACACCGGCCAGCCGCTTTTTAAAGTCAATATAGTTCAAAATGGTTTCCGCGCCGGGTGTTAAACGCGCCTGCAAAAAAGCCAGCAGACCCGCGCCCAGACCGCCGGCGGCCCCGCTGCCACGTACAGGAACTACGGATCGGCGGTTGACCTTTTCTAATAGTTTCGCCATGCGCGGCAGGGTATGAAACAGCGTATTCAAATCCACAGTCGTTGCGCCTTTTTGCGGGGCAAAGGTCATTACGCCGGTAAACAGGGGCAAGGTGACATCGCACAGCGCAATCGTTTCCAGGCCGGTCAATCGGGCATCCAAACCGCCGGTGTCTATTGCCGCAATTTCATCAAAATTGATGGGAATGGGTTTGACTTCATGCCCGCCGGCATCGAGGAAACGCGCGCCCAGCGCCTGCGCCAGGCCAAATCCCAGATCCACTGTGGCGCTGCCGCCCAAACCGATCAACAGCCGCCGGCAACCGGCATCCAAACAATGGCGAATCAACTCGCCGACGCCGTAGGTGGTGTAATCCAACGGTTGCCGTTCCGCCGCAGTGACGAGCGTCCAACCGGCAGCGGCAGCCATTTCGATCACCGCGGTTTGACCGTCGGCCAAAATGGCGTATTCCGCGGTAACCGGTTGCCCGTCCGGCCCGGTGACGATTGCCGTGCGTCGCTCGCCGCCCAGCGCCGTGACAATAGCGTCCAGCGTGCCTTCGCCGCCATCGGCCACGGGAATCACTTCCACAAGCGCATCCGGACGCGCACGCTTTAATCCGGCGGCAATCGCCTGCCCGGCCTGTCGGCTGTTGAGGCTGCCTTTAAATTTGTCGGAGGCAATGAGGATTCGCATAGCAGAATCACACCCAATTTTCAAGCTTCAAATCTTGCACTCTGGAAAACTCCCGTTCATTATTGGTGATTAGCGTCGCAGCAAGACTCACAGCGTGGGCGGCAATCAGGGTGTCCAGCGCGCCAATCGGTTGGCGGGTTCGTTCCAAATATTCGCGAATGAGACCGTATGCTTTGGCGGCTTTATGATCGTAGGGAATTACAGTAACGCTTTGCAAAAACAACTCCAACGCCAGACGGTTTTCTTCCTTGCGTTGGCTTTTTTGAATACCGTATTCCAGTTCCGAAACGACAATGGAAGATATCCCAATGTCGTCTTTATCCCGTAACGATTGAAACTTCTGCATTAAATTCGGGACGCGCTTGCTAATAATGTAAACGCACATATTGGTGTCGAGCAAATACTTCATGGAAACATCACTCCGCGATCCTCGGCCGGCATCGTCTTGCGCGTCTCAAGATAGCTGTCCATGAAGCTTTTGAAATCATCGCCGAACAAGTCCAGGCTATCCATCATGGGCCGCCACCACTCGCCTGCTGCCGGTTGCGGCTCCGGCAAAACGACAACGATCAAACGCGCGTTGCGCTTAAAAACAAACGGGGTTTCTACTTGAATTTTTTCGCCGTCAAAATAGGCGGGTAGTTTTTGTATTTCAGCTACCATTTTTGACCTCCAAAAATTGAATATTGGTGGATATAGAACACGGATTCGACCGAAACAAACGAATGTTCATACTGTTTTGCAATTGAAAAGAAGGTCATGCTGAGCGAAGTTGAAGCATCTTTCGGCTCCGCTCAAGATGACACCGTTCGTTTGAGCGCGCGTTAGCATCACCGATAAGAAAGCATTCGAGAAAATCCGTTTCTTCCTGTGTTATCCGCGTTCTATTTCTGTTCCGCCAGTTTAACAATTACGCAAAACTTTCCGGTCGCCGTAACGGTGGAATCTTTTTGCACGGACGCCGCATAAGTCTTTTGCCGCAGGGAGTCCATAACTGCGGCCACACCGTCCGCCGAAGGCCCGCCGCCATAAATGGCTACGGTACGGCTGCCGAAATCAGTCAGGATTGAATCCATTGTCAAAGCGTTATTTTTTAGCAGGCTGGAAATATCAATAAAGAGGTCTTTGGCCATGGTTGTTCGCTGTTCGGTTAGGCGGCTCAGGCTGCTGTCCAGATCGCTTTGGCGGATTCCAATGGATGATGTCTCGCTTTGGTATCGCTGCAGTTGGTCGGTCAACGCCTGCTTTTCCGCCTCCAGACTTTGAATATGTCTTTTGATTTGAAAATGCAAGCTAATGACAATAACCAGCGTTACTAATAGTGGCAGCCAGACCCATATTTTTTTTATTGCGGAATTGGTCATGTTTACGTTCTCCTGATTGAGCGAAAAATAACTTACTTCCGTAGTTTAATGTTTTTTAGGGCGAGGGTATGTTTTAGGGTGATCGTGCTGTCTGGTATAACCTGCACGCTATCCATACTCAGCTTTTCAAAACCAAGATAGCTAATTATCAATGTATATACGCCGGCCGGAATATTCCGCAGTTCGTATTCGCCGCCGGGCGCGGTACTCATCCCAATTCTTGTGCCATACAGATAGACGGCGGCATCGGCCAATGACTGCTTTGTCTCGCCATCTATGACACGGCCCTTAATGGCGCCGAATTGTTTCGCGTCCCGAATTACCGGCAAATTATGCCGAACCCGTTCCGGCTGCAGGCGGATGCTGACCGAATCGCCGGAGGTCTTCAGGCCCTTGAGCTGTTCGGATTTGTAATCGGCCAACTCGACAATCAGCAGATAACGATCCGCCGGTATATTTTTGACAATATAGAGGCTGTCGGTCATTTCCAGTTCATAAGCAACGTTGCCGCCGCTGGTCTGGTTGATTACATAAAGATTGGCGCGATTTAAAAAGGCGCCGCTGACGGCGTCGTAAACTCGCAGATACAATTCCGCCGCTGCTGCCGGAGTTGTTGCTATTAGCAGAAAAAGAAGCGCTGTCATGCCATATTTCATCGTTACCTCTTGGGTACGCCGGTGATCCCGAAATCACGTTGCAAGGTCTGCCATGGCGTACGGGAATTGGCTGATGGCAAACCGGTCCCAAATTGTAGCACCGGCCAAAACGCTTTCTCATCAAAATCATAAAGCAGGCCGGTGGTGATGTTTAACTTAATGCCATAAAAGACAGTAGTTTCTGTAGTTACCAATCCGCCGGCGTACATCAGCGCGTCGCTGTCGTGATTTTGGTCATAATCGGCGCGAACATAGCCGGCGGTCAGACGGCCATTGAGACGATCTACAAAAAGCGGCCAATTTCCCCGCCCGCGATCAATCGCCTTAAGCGGCGTAATCAGGCTAAAGGAGAGGTTGTGCCTAGTTATGCTGCCAAGCGGTTCCGCCTCAGCTCCGTCGGCGTCATAGCGCACATCGTTATCAAAGAGCAACGGGCTTTTGAACCGCTGAAAGCTGTAGCTGGTTTGAAAAATGCGCGTTGAGCCGGGCCGGAGTCGCTGATTGTTGACAAGCGCAATGTGGGTGCCGGTCTGGTCAAAATCGGAACTCCAAAAGCTGCGATCAAAAACCTGTTCGGCGTAGAATGCCCGCCCGACAAAAACCGGATCGCGCAGCGTCTGCTCGGCTCTAAACAGTCGCAGCGATGCCAATATGCCTTTGGTAGAGCCTTCCGGCAAGCTAAAATCAGCATTCTTCGTTAAATTAGACTGTTTTGTCGAATGAACGCCCAGATTTATGCCGATAGCTGAATAAATGACATTGCTGCGCAGCCATTCCTGAAAATCCAGGCCGCCTTCAAAAGAGGTAAAACGCTGCTTATAATCTTCCTGCCGATAACCTTGCGGGTCAAAGACATCGTAATTGCGGGCAAAATGATTCGCCGTTGTGCGGACATAGAATGTAGGGAAGATGAAGTCGTTGCTGTAGCCAATATCCCACAGCATTTTAGCATCGGTAATGGAAAAGCCGCCTAAGGCATGCCAACGCTGAATCTGCAGAGGATCCTGGCCCATGGTAAAAGCCCCCGCCGTTAAACCACCGCCAGGCATGATCGGCACGGGGGCCCAAAATGTCGGTCGAAAGTGCTTCCAGCCGTTATACCCCCGACCGGCGGCGACTGTGGGAGGCTCCAGCGGTTCAAGTTCCGGGCGTGGCTTGCGTTGGCTACGTGGCGCAGCTTCCGGAGTGAAGGCGATGCGATGCAGTTCGCTGCCGTCGGCGGTATAAACCGTGTAATACAGATAGCGTCCATCCGGGCTAAAGGTCGGATCAAATGCGCCGGTCGGCACATTGGTCAGCTTGTGCAGGAATTCAACTTTGGCGTCGGGTAAATCCGCGTCCTCTTCAGCCGTAATTTCTTGAGCAGCGGCCGTCAGATTGAGGGCAAAAAGGTTAAAAGCGCCGTCATCATCCGCCGTAAATACAACCCAGCGGCCATCCGGTGATAAACGCGGGTTAAACTTTGCCCATCCGTCATGGGTCAACCGGGTTAGCTGGCTAATCTCCAGACCGGCGGCGTATAAATCCTGCTGGCCATTCTGGTGCAGACTGAAGACGATGGCGTCGCGACCCGGCCATAACGTCGGATCAAAAAACATCAGCTTTTGACCGCGCGCAATCGGATAAGCCTGATCGGCAAAAATGTCGGTGATCCATAATTCATTGTAAGGACCGGCGTTTTTGGTAAAAATAATCTGCTGCCCGTCAGCCATAAATAACGGTGTCTGTCCGCCCAGCGCCGATTTAATTTCCCACGAAACATCATTCTTAAAATCGGCGATATAAAGATGCGATTTTTGGATACCTGGATATTTTGGGGCATCTTCCACCTGCGCATAGACAACTTGGCCGGTGCGCGGATGAACGTCAAAAGCACGGTCGTGGGTTAATTGGGTGGAGATAATGGGGGTGACTATGCCGGTTTCGATGTCCAAATAAGCAATGGCCGGGGTGGCGTCATAACGTTCCACATAAGCCACCGCGCGGTTATCAGCGACAAAAAGCGGCTTGGATACCAGCCGATCCGCCGGTAGTTGCAGGGGGATAAGTGTGTCGGGCAAAGCGCCTTCCTCTTTACGGCGTTGTTGATCGGCCACGGCTTTTGCCCGCCACAAGCTGACAAAATCATGATACAGGCGGTTCGTGGATTTGCCGGTAATACGCCGCATGGCCGCGCCCAGACCCAGATACGGCCTGACGACTTGCTGATCGACAATTTTCGCGAAGGCGCTGTCGCCATAAGTCGAATGCAAAAATTCCATCCAGTGATACCCGCCAATATACGGTCGGTCGCCGGGCAGATGCTGACGACCCGGATAACCCATCTGACTATAGGACCAAAAACGGTCCGCCAACAGCGGCGCCGTCATTTTCATGCCAAAATTTGGATTCCGCCCGCGCCCGCCCGGGGTATAGCGCGTTTCAGCATAAACGGCAATGCCCTCTATCTTATCGTAAGGAATAATGCCGGCCGGCAACACCCAATCACCAAAAATATGACGCAAACCGACCGTCCAGCCACGCACCCGCTTGACATGAAAAGCATGGGCCAACTCGTGCGTCACCAACTCTTCCAGCCAATTGCGGTTGTAGCTGCTAAAGCTTTCGGTTTGCGGCGGCGACAGCTGCAGATAAATCCGATCCGGCCACGGCGAATAAAAACCCTGCGGATAATCGCGTTGTGTGATCAAGACCAGATGCAGCGGTTCTAACCGGTAACCGAAATAAACCGATAGCGAGTCATAAGCCCGATTCGCGTGCAGCAGTACCTCGGCTACAAAAGGTTGGGCGTCCACCGGATAGTGAATGTAAAAACGGGGCGTTTCCACCGTCAGCCAGCTTTCGTTGGGCGACCAGCGCCCGGCCTCAGCATTGACGGTCGTCAGGAAAACAACAACGGCAACAAATATCAGTTTGAAAAACAAAGCTGTTTTCATTTGAATCCATTCCTTAAAGTTCAGGTTTCACGCTTTGCGGAACTAACCAAACAGGCACGATATTGCCGACGAAAAGAAAGGGAACAGCGTTCACCTTGATTGTGCCGTGCTTGTGCCATTGCTTTAAATTATACATAAGGCAATAAACCGCAACTGTTGCACAGAATAGCATTCTGTGCTTTCTCCAAACATGCTTAGATTGCTAATCTGAGCTACAGCATTCTCGCAGTAAACCGCAACTGTTGCACAGAATAGCATTCTGTGCTTTCTCCAAACATGCTTAGATTGCTAATCTGAGCTACAACATTCTCGTAGTAAATCGCAACTGTAGCACAGAATAGCATTCTGTGCTTTCTCCAAGTATGCTTAGATTGCTAATCTGAGCTACAACATTCTCGCAATAAACCGCAACTGTTGCACAGAATAGCATTCTGTGCTTTCTCCAAGTATGCTCAGATTGCTAATCTGAGCTACAAAATTCTCGCGGACAGCGCAAATGTTGCGATGTAATTTTATAACCCGGACAAGCCGTAACCAAAAGAAGATATGACGTTTCTTCAAGAAATGTCATATCTCGGATGGCACGAAATTTTAATATGCTCAAAACTGGCGACTATGATACCTGATCAATCGCCGCCCGCCATTGGAAATAAACCAGCAGACTCCACAGTTGAAAAGCGTAATCCTGCCGACCGGAAAAATAAGCCTGCATCATTTTATCAATAGCGGTCGAATTCAAACAGCCCGCGCCATACGCAGCCAGACCATCACGCAGCGTCTCCTGAAATAAATCTTTGAGCGGACCGCGAAACCAATCCCGCAGCGGCACATCAAAGCCCATTTTGGGGCGGGCCAGAATCTTGTCCGGAATCAGACCGGCGGCCATATCTTTCAGAATACGCTTGCGGCGGCGACCGTAAATTTTCCAGGCCGGCGGCATTTGCATGGCCAGTTCAATGACGCGGTGATCGAGGAAGGGCACGCGGGCTTCTAAGGAGACGGCCATGGACATGCCGTCCACTTTAGCCAGCAAATTGTCCGGCAGCCAGGTTTGCAAATCCAAAGCCAGCGTCCGGTTTAAATCCGAACCTTGCTGATGGCGCAGCCGGTCAGCAAAACATGCTGTAATCTGCGCCGCATGATGCTGAAAACGCGCATCCAGCCATAAATCATTCAACAAATCGCGGTTAAAGACCGACACCCAGCGCAGATGACGCTCCAACGGGTCAATCGTCGTGATGGCTTCGTAGCCCTTTAACCAGCGGACAGCGTTCGGCCGTCGACCCAAAAACGGCTTAATCCATTGATCGCCAAAAACGGCCGGAAACTGAAAATAGCCGTGCCAGCGATCCAGATCATACCGCAAATAACCGCCAAAAAGCTCGTCCGCCCCTTCGCCGGTCAGCGCTACCTTCACATGTTCACGGGCCAGTTTGGAAACCAGATAGGTCGGAATCGCCGCCGGATCCGTGATGGGTCCGTCCAGGTGTCGCCACAAGATCGGCAGCGTTTGGCGCAGATCCGCCGGCGTAACGATTAATTCATGGTGATTGGTTTTAAAGGCTTGTGACGCCGCGCGGGCAAAGGACGTTTCGTTGTAATCCGGCGCATCGGCAAAACCGACCGAAAAGGTCTGCACCGGCCGGTCGGTCATCCGGCTCATTAAACCGACGATAGTGGATGAATCCAGACCGCCGCTCAAAAATGCGCCCAGCGGCACATCGGCAATCAGCCGGAGTCGCACGGCGTCTGTTAATAATTCCAGCAACTGTTGCTGCGCTGCAGCATAATCCCAGGCATAGTTTTCGCGGATGGCAACCGACCAGTAGCATTTTTCTTCGCTGCCGCCGTTTTTGACCAACAGAACATGGCCGGGGCGGAGTTTTTGGATGGATTGCAGCAGCGTCTGCGGGGCGGGGACATACTGCAGATTGAGCAGACAATACAAGCCGTACGGATCGACCTCACGCGGAATACCGACCCGCAGCAACGCCTGCAACTCGGAGGCAAAATACAACCGGCCTTCATGCATCGCGGTATAAAGCGGCTTGATACCGATGCGGTCACGCGCCAGAACCAGTGTCTGCCGGCGGGCGTCCCAGATGGCAAAAGCAAACATGCCGATAAACTTGTTGACGCAAGCCCAGCCATCTTCTTCATATTGATGAATAATGACTTCCGTATCGGTATCGCTGCGGAAGATGTGGCCGCGGCTTTCCAGATCACGCCGCAGCTCGCGGTAATTATAAATCTCGCCGTTAAAGACGATGGCGCAGGAGCCGTCTTCATTAAAAATCGGCTGCTTACCTTGTGGCGACAGGTCAATAATGCTCAGGCGGCGATGACCCAGCGCCACCTCCGGGGTATGAAAATAGCCGTCGGCGTCCGGGCCGCGGTGGCGCAGCGCGTCGTTCATGGCCCGCACACGCGCGTGTTCGGCCTCAGTTAAAGGTTGTTGCAGGGCGTACGCGCCGCAAATTCCGCACATGGTCGCCTATCCCAAACCGGAGTCGCTTTTCTACAAACAGACCGCCCCGATGGGGCTAAAGTTTGTATCCTCACCGGATTCAATTTAGAAAGATGTTTATTAAAAACCCAAAATGCGCCGGGTGATGACCTCAATATCGTTGTCCGATAATCGCCCGTCGCTATCGGCGTCGGCGGCCCAGCGCTCAAAATCGGTCAGCGGGCGGCCGCGTTCCAGCACACTCTCGACGACGCGCAGCAAGTCCGGCAGGTTGATTTGACCGTCCTGATTCATATCGCCCCGCTGCTGCGCCACACCGATGATTGTCAGTTTGCCGGAACGGGCAGTCACAAAATTTTCGCCGCCATCCAGCCCATACCAGAAAAAGTTGAGAAAATTCAGCGGCGTCTCCATTCCGGAGCGCAGGCCGGGCTTGAGCAAAATAACCAGGTTCAAAAAAGTGCCGCTCCCCACATCAACCGGAAAAGCGGCAGAAAAATTGACCCGCACACTGTCGGCGTAGCTGTTATTAGAGAACAGGCTGTAAGGCAGGCTCAGATTTGTTTTGCGGATTTGCAGAACTTCGGCAATAACGAGACTGGAATAGGTAACGAGAAACTGCCCGCCATTAAGTCCTTGAATGTTCTCAACTTCGATGGGAATAATAATGGTGGAGTCGGTGGCGTAAGCGTAGGTTTCCGGGATATAGGCAATCGCCTGGGCGCAAGCGGTGACCGGCCCGAAGATAAGTATCAACAAACTCGGCAATAAAAGGCGGAATAAAAATTGCATAGGCATCAACCGTAACCGCAAAGGGCGCAATTTTTAACCGCAGAGGAACGCAAAGTGTTACGCTGAGTTACGCAAAGGAAAACTCTGCGATAAACTTTGCGAAGCTTTGCGGTAAAGATTCTCGTGGCGCAACGCAAATGCTGGAATGTAATTTTATAGCAATATTCTGTTTTTTTTAACTGCTCAAAAAGTGCTATCAAAAACCGACCCTTGCGAAGGTTAAACTTGCAACGAAAGTCAATATTTGCAAGATTCTGGGAATTTACAGGCCGGAACCTTCGCAAGGGTAGCCAACGGAGAATCAACCGTAGTGAACACGTTTTTCCACAACCTGCCGCTGGAAAACGGTCAGGGCCAGGATAATCAAAAACAGCACGAAAGCAATGGCGCTGGCATAACCGCTGCGATAATGACCGAACCCCTGATCATACAGATAATAGACAATAACATTGGTCGTGCCCAACGGCGCGCCGGGCGGCGGGCCGGTCATCAGGTAAATTTGGGTGAAGACCTGAAAAGAAGTAATGGTCGTCATAATCAGCACATAAAAGGTGGTCGGCGTCAGCAGCGGCCAAGTCACATGGCGGAAACGATGCCAGGCATTGGCCCCGTCGATTTTTGCCGCCTCGTAATAATGCTCCGGAATGTTTTGCAAACCGGCCAAAAATATCACCACATTATAGCCCAAACCTTTCCACACACTGACGATAATGACCGCCGTCAAAGCTAAGCTGGGCCCGGCCATCCAGTTTGGCAATGCAACGCCAAAGGATTTAAAGAGCATGGCAAAGACGCCGGTAGGCTCGCCCAGCCAAGCCAGGCCGTCAATATCAAACCAGCTAAGCATGTAGTTGGCCAATCCCATCCGCTGATGGAAGATCCACTTCCAGACCATCGACACGGCCACCAGCGATGTGACCACCGGCATAAAATAAATGGTGCGATACCAATCCAGCCCTTTGATCTTCTCGTTCAGCGCCACAGCCAGCGTCAAGGCCAAAACCAGGCCGATCGGCACGGTGCCAACTGTGAAATACAACGTGTTGATCAGCGATTTCCAGAACACCTCATCACGCCACAGGGTGAGGTAATTATCAAGCCAGACGAAGCGCTGAAAGCCGCCAACGTTCCACTCGCAGAAGCTGACCACCGCGGCATAAAGCATCGGCACAAAGCGAAAGGTGATGACGATAATCGCCGCCGGCAGCAGGAAAAGATAGGGCTGTAGTTTGATGGGTAGGGGTTTGCGTTTCATTTAAATACCGATTTTACGTCCAATGTAACCAATGATTATTTTTCCCGGCCCCAAGTCGGGGAAAAAATGCAGTCGCCAAGGGTCGGGTGCCATCCGAACATGCCAGCTAAAGATACGCTTTTGGCCATCGGGACATTTAAATACGAAAAGGTTTTCATGCTGCGACAGGCGTGCGTCACTTTCAGGAGAGGTTTTGCAAGGAAGTTGTTTGAAATCGAAATAGCCGGATGTCCAACTGCGGCAATAATCCTGCAATTCAAAAAGGCGTTTCATAACCGGATTCAGCATCGGATGCCCGCTGTTCAGGGTCTCCAGATTTTCACGCACATTGTCGCAGAATTCGAGATTTTGGAAAAGTGTTTGCCGTTGCTCCCATAATTGAACGCCATTGTGCGCCGAACTGCGTAATGTCTCTTTAATCCAGGCATGATGGGCTTGAATATGAATGGATCGACTGGCATGGGGAATCATAACAAATTCAGCAGGCTTGAGATCGGCGCTATCGGAATCAATCGCTATGAAATGTAAATTGATATGAGCGTGACCCCATTTTGTATCCGAAAGCAGGCTAACCGCTAAATGGCCGGAAATATAGGCAAAGCAAAGCGCGGCTGCTGATTCCCCGTCGTGTTTTCCCTCCGATAAATCAAAATCGTCTTTGATAGATTCGGCCAGATACGTCCAATAGGGCGCTTTTGTGGCCAGCGTACCAATAAAGCGCCGTTGCTCGCGGTCAACTTCCGGATCATTGCGCCATTGGGCGACGGAATAGGCCGGCGCCAGGTTTTTGCTGTTAAAATCCGTATCTGTGCGGAGAATGCGTTGAACACCAGCCTTACCGGCGGTGATCATGGTTGCTATTAAACCGGACATCCGCTCCCGGGCCGCATATTTATTCGGAGCAAGCCCTTGCAGGGATAGATCGTTCAACACCATTTCGACGGCCATACTACGCCCCCGCCGGTTCTAACAAAGCTTCCAGACACCTATCCCATTCATCGAAAAAATCTTCTGGCCATTGATCGATACGGCCATTCCGGTCTAAGCGCGGCGAAGTCACTTCTGGCTCGCTCAGGCCGTCTTTGACCCGCCCGCTAAAAAAGTGAATTTGCACGTCATTTGAGTCGATTTGTCCCTGATGCGCTGCCAAGCGAATCCCGTTCAAAATATGATCGCTATGCGTTTCGATAACGACTTGAACGCCGTTATGAGCTGCTTTGGCCAACAACTGGCCGATTCTGGCCTGACCTTTGGGGTGTAGATGCGCTTCCGGATTTTCCAACAGCAGCAGTGCGCCGGGCGCAGCGGACATAACCGCCAAAATAATGGGCAAGGTATAGGTCAGCCCAAAGCCGACATTCGTTGGCCGGTAATCATTGCTAAGGCCATAAGAATACTGCAAAGCGGCAATGTCCAATGCCGAATTGGTTTGGAATTTTACCCGGACTCCGGGGCTGATTTCACTCAGCCAGGCTTCGGTTTGGTTCTTGAGCGTTAAAGAGACGGCCTCGGGATGACCCAACGATTCTATTTTGATAAGATCGTCGCCATAAATCGCCAGAAAATGGGTGGCGAATTCACCACGGGAACCCAGTTGCCGCCGCACCCGCACCTGAAAATCCGATAGCTCGAGATACACTCGCGGCCCCAATCGTTCCGCCTGAAGATATTGAAATTGGTCGGTAAAAAGGCTTTGCCGGTATACTTCAGGCGAAGCTGTTTCAGTAGCTAAGGGTAGCATTTCCAGACGCTTTTTACTCAAGTCCAACGGTGCGGTTTCCCACTTCCCGCTTCCATCCAGCCAAATCACAGAAAGAGAAACAAATTTTTCCGCATTTTCGTTTACGGCATCAGTAGCCGTGCCAATTTTAATAAGATCGCCGTTTAATGCAATGCCTGTTTTGGGTAGGGAGCCTTGCAGAAACGATTGCCGCAACAGAAGTAAAGATTGCAAAGTCGTTGATTTACCGGTGCTATTCAGACCCGTTAACAATGTCAACGGCTTAAAACTCAGCGTCTGATCGACAAAGCGTTTAAAATTTTGAATTCGGACTTGTTGAATCATGCTAAAGTTTCCTCAATGATGCGCTCGATCGCGCTAAAACGTAATCTCACTTTACTAATATCGGCAGTGCCTTGCGAGATCGCTTTATCAAAATCACGGCTATTCATCAACTGCATAAACTTTTCTTTTAATATCACTTTGCGACTTTCGAGAACGGAAATTTGCGCATCGGTCAATTGGTTTAAATTAACAGACCAGATGTCAAACAGCGCCTTGTTGACCGGCCGACGCGAATGGTTAAGATCATACTGCTTACGAAAAGCCTTTTCTTCAAAAACCAACTTGGCTGCTTGCATAGTAAGTTTGAACTTAGATTTTAGCATCTCTATTTCGCTATCAGGCATCTGATTAATAGCTTTCATGGTTTCATCTAAAAAAGTGTCCCACTCTTTTCCTTTAAAATCTTTGTAGGACGTCAGCGTGAAGGCAAAAAAACGCAGTATCAGCTCACGTGCGGCCATCCGATCATCTTTAACGCCCGTACCGATCACTTCTTTAAATTCTGGCACGCTAGCCAGCTCTTTTAAGAGATGCGTCGATTTTCCCTGATTTAGCGCGTGCCGGATTTCTTGCATTGACAGGGGCACGCCCCCGGTGTTAATTCGCTTGAAAATGTTAAATTTAACGGTGGGCGGGGTACCTTTTTCAATCAAATATACGGTAACTTGCGTCTCGGCAATTCTTCGCTGATACGAGCGAGGCAAGTCGTCATAAATTTTGCCTTCAAATTGCGTTAAAAACTCCAATCCCTGCAAACGCAACTCTTTATCCAATACAAACTGCTTAAGTGTCGTTAAGCGTTGCAACCCGTCAATCACCACCCATTTGTCGAGATCGGAGCCATCCACATAAAAAGCCGGCAAAGGAATTCGGACTAATAAGGATTCGATCAGACGGCTTTTGGCTACGGGCTTCCAAATGCCGGCTTCGCGTTGAAAATCAGGCGCCAGATCCAATTCATCATGCTGGATTCTGGCCAGGAGTAAGTCTAAGGTGATATGGCGCCTATCAATCCGGATTTGATTGGGATCGAACGGCTCGCTGATTTCGCTTTCATCCTCAATTTCTAAACCGTCGTCGTCAATTTGCAGTTTAACGTCATCTTCCAACGACATTTTTCTTCCTCCTGAAACTAAGCTAATGATAACCATGACAGAGCAATTGTCGGGTCGCGCTTCAAACGTACCGTCGAGTTTGCTCGGCTCGGGCACAATAACTTCATCGCCCGGTTATCCCAACGCAGCCTGCTCTCCCGTCCGGATCACTTCCATCACTTCTTCGACGGTTGTGGCCGTGAGCAGTCTTTCTTTGACAAAGTCGCTTTCGTGGAGCAGCGAGGCGATACGGGACTGAATGCGCTGATGAATCCGCGGCTGGCCGGCCGGCGTCAGCAGGACAAATAATAAGTGCGCTTTTTCGGCTGTATGCTCAAAGGGCACGCCATTCGTGGAGCGTAGCAGCATCACGTATGGGGCGCTCAGACCGTTGACGCGGGCGTGCGGCATCCCAATGCCTTCGCCAAGGTAAGTGGAGACAAGCCGCTCTCTTTCCTGAAGGGCGGTAATAAATTGCGGGAGCGGAATAGGCAGCGCAGCTGGTGGCATTTTAATCAGGATACTGCGCACGGCTTCGATGGACGAAACGCCATCCACTTGCAAGAAAATACGCTCCGGCTTTAAGATGTCGCCCAAGCGTAGCAACTCCTCATCTTCAAACTCATCACGGATGGTGCCCACGATTTCTTCCAGCACATCTTCCAGGGTCACAAAGCCGACCCACTTATCTTCGGCATTCGTCACCAGTGCGGCATGGATGGCCCGCCGCTGCATTTCCGCCAGCATGACTTCGATAGGTGTTGTTTCCGCCATGGTGATAATGGGTCGGGTAAGAGCCCGTAAATCCGGGACATCGGCATCGTTTCGCAAATTGCGCAAGACGATGTCTTTGACATGAACCAGGCCGACCGGCAGATCGGCATCGCCGTCCAGCAGCGGGAAGCGGGTATAGTGCGTCTCGCGGATGAGCTTGAGGTTGTTTGCCCAGGGCTGCCGGGCGTCGAGGCATTTAATGGCCGAGCGCAGACGCATGGCATCGCGGACCGTCAAAGTGCCAAAATCGAACACATTTTCGATAAACAGCAGGCGGCGGAACGACATCATGCCCCGTTCCTGGGAGCGGTCCAGAATGATGCGCACTTCGTCTTCGCTGTGCTGCTCGTCGTGGGCAGAACCATACAGACCAAACAATCGCAGGATACCGTTGGTGCTGGCGGTGAGCATCCAGAGTGTCGGATAAAAAAGCAGATAGCAAATTCGCAACGGTTTGGCTAACAACAATCCACAACGGTCGGCCCATTTGATAGCGATCATTTTGGGGACTTGCTCGCCCAACACGATATGCGAACCGGAAATAACGATATACGAGATCAAAATGGCGGCAAGGGTGCGCCACAGGTCGTGCTCCTGACCCGGAAACATAATATCGGACAGACGCTTGCCGACCATGCCCAGAGCCACGCTGGCCAAGGTGATGCCAACCTGACAAACGCCCAGGTAATCATCCATGTTTTCACAAATCATCGCTAGGGCGCGGGCGCGGGTATCGCCGGCGGCCACAAGCTCGGCAATGCGAGTCGAGCGCACTTTGACAATCGCAAATTCAGCCAATACAAAAAAGCCGTTAATCGCCAGTAAGACCGCGAGGGCGATAGTTAAAAAAATAAACTCCATAACTTGTTTTTAATCCGTAATTTGGGTAACGTGCCATTAGCCGTAACGGCTATTTTTACGGCGGCTGCTATGACGGGAATAGTAGGAAGAACTCCATTATTAACGCGCATAAAATAGCCCACGATGCCCGTCAAGTCAAGACGAAACTTGACTTCTCCGTTTATGCCCATTACATTAGGCGAGCTTTAATTCCCGGCGCGGAACGTCGTTCCGCCAAGCGCTGCGCGAATGCGATTCACGCGGCATCATGACGCTCAACGAGGTGGAAAATGATTAATGACATGAACAAATTTCTGCAGGATTCCCGCGACCGTGTCGCCAAAATGCGAGGTTATCTTTGACTTGGATACGAAGGAGCGGGAAGTCGCCCGATTAGACGGCATTATGGCCGCGCCAAATTTTTGGGATAGTAATGAAGCGGCCCAAAAGACGATTGCCGAAGCCAATGTGCTTAAAAAATGGGTTGATACCTGGGCGAATCTGTCCCGCCAATTCCACGATGTTGCCGATTTGTATGAATTGGCTAAAGCCGAAAATGATGCTGCTACGCTTAAAGATATTGAGGCCGATGCCGAAAAGCTGGAAGCCCGCATTGAATCGGTGGAAATGTCGATCATGCTAAGTGATAAGGACGATCCACGCAATGCGATTTTGACGATTCATCCGGGCGCGGGCGGCACAGAGTCGCAGGATTGGGCGGAAATGCTGATGCGGATGTACATCCGCTGGATGGAGCGGCACGGCTTCGAATACAGTGTGCTGGACTTTCTGCCCGGCGAAGAGGCCGGTGTCAAAAGCGCGACCATCGAAGTCCACGGCGAGTATGCCTACGGCCTGCTGAAAGCCGAGATCGGCGTACACCGTCTGGTGCGTATTTCTCCGTTTGACGCCAACAAGCGCCGCCATACCTCGTTTGTATCCGTCTTCACCTATCCGGAAATTGACGATGTGTCCGAATATGATATTATTATCGACGAAAAAGATTTAAAGATCGACACCTATCGGGCCAGCGGGGCCGGCGGGCAGCATATCAATAAAACAGAATCCGCCATCCGCATCACCCACTTGCCGACGAACATTGTTGTCCAATGCCAAAATGAGCGCTCGCAGCATAAAAACAAGGCCTCGGCCATGAAACTGCTGCGCAGTCGGCTCTACCAGAGACATCGCGAAGAACGGGAAGAGGAAAAAAACAAGCTGTCCGCGCAAAAGAAGAAGATCGAATGGGGCAGCCAGATTCGCTCGTACGTTTTCCAGCCCTACACGCTGGTGAAAGATCACCGCACCAACTTTGAAATCGGTAACATTCAAGCCGTAATGGATGGCGCGATTGACCCGTTTATTCATGCCTATCTGAAGGAATATACGAGTGTGGCGTAGTCAATGTTTTCTTAGCAATATATCCGGGAAGTAAGCATTGACAAAAACAACGCGCTACTATAAGTTAATCGTGAAGGAAACCATTGCAACGTCAAGCATTTCAACGACCTTAAGGAGGAAAATTTATGCCGATTACGCAGCAGTACGGCCTCTACTTATTAGAAATTATGAAAAGTTTACCGGAAGAAAAGGCGCTTGAATTGCTTGATTTTGCTAAATTTCTGGCGCAACAATATGGCCTTGAGTCCAAAACACAAGTGGAGGAAAGCGTGCTGTTGTGGCAAGAGCAATCCCTGGCCAAAATATGGGACAACCCGGAGGAAGACGTGTATGAACTATCGCCGCGGTGATGTGGTTATTTTGCCCTTTCCCTTTGTAACCCGGCAAGGTGTGGAACAAAAGGCGCGACCCGCCCTCATCATTTCCGACCATTCCATCACGCGTCGCTTTGGTGATGTGATTTTGGCGGGAATTACGACGCGAACGCCGGCGGCGCTTGTTTCCACTGAGTTGCTTGTTCAACCGGGAGCGCCGGAATTTGCCCAATCCGGCCTGGCCAAGCCGTCGGTTATTCGCTGCGAATACATCATGACCATCCCGGTTGAAATCATTGCCTACAAATTAGGCGATTTGCCGGCATCCTTTATGAGCCGGATTGATGAAAAGCTGCGGATAAGTCTTGGCCTGATCCCGGAAACGCTCCCTTCCTGATGTGTGCTTTCGTTGTTTTGCGATTCTATTAAATTAAGGTGTGCGCATTTTTGTTACGCCGCCGATCCGAGCGTCATCCGAAGCCGAAAAATGAAACCTCTGAAACTATACGTCGTCTTCCTTTACGGATTGCTTTTGCTGCCGGGCCTGCTTAAATCCGCGTGCGCCGATGAGGACTTGCCGCAGGCTATGCCGGATGAATTGTCGCCTGTCGATACGTTGTTTGACGAGCCGATGCGCCGGGGAATTGCGCTGCTTTACGAAGATCATTTTGAACAGGCGCTGGCTATTTTTGATAGCTTGCAGCGGGCGCAGCCCGACCATCCCGCCCCTTATTTTTACAAAGCCGCCGTCTATCAAACCTGGATGATTGCCTATCGTTTTAACGCTTATCAAAAAGAGTTGGAAAGCGAAGTACAAAAGGCGATTGCGAATGGGGAAGCGCTGCTGACAACCAAAGCGCAGAATCCGTGGCTGCATTTCTACATGGGCGCAGCCTATGGCTACCGCGCCTTTTACAAAATGCGTAAATTTCGCTGGATTGGCGCCTATCGCGATGGCATGAAAAGCATTGGCGGATTGCGGATGGCGCTGACGCTTGAGCCGAAGTTGTACGATGTTTATCTGGGGTTAGGCTCATACCATTACTGGCGAACCGCCCGCTCCAAATTTATCCGCTCAGTGGCTTTTTGGATGAAGGATTTGCGTGACCTAGGTCTAAAGCAGATTGCCTTTGCCGCGCAGCATGCTCGCTATGTCCGCGACGAATCCCTGTATGTTCTGGCATCGGCCTATTTTGACAACAACCAACCTGAGCAGGCATTAATTGCTCTGGATACGATTATCGTGCGTAATAAGCCGGAAGTTGTCTCCTATCTCTATTTGCGAGGCCGAACACTGGCCCGTTTTCAACGCTGGGAGGAAGCAGAGCGGTTTTTTCGGACGGCATTGGCCCGTTTAGACGCCAAATCTTATGCGGCGGCGGGATATAAAGTGGAGTGTACGTACTGGATTGCCAAAGCGTTGGATGGTCAGCAGAACTATGCGGAAGCCTATCGGCTGACCCAAAGTGCAGTGGCGTTAAGCCGGACGCGCAACGCCGATGCGGAACTGGAAAGTCAATTTGAAAGCTTTGACGAGGTCTCTAAAAATCTGACCCTTTTGCACAATGAATTGGCTAGCAAACAGCCGAAATAGCCTACAGCCTAATTATCATTTTAAAAAATCTTCGAACCTGGCGCACAGCCCTTCGAATTCGGTAATGGGCAATTCTTTTTTGGCAAACTTGACTTCGTCACACTTTTCCAGAATCGTGATGAACAGCTCAATTGTACCGGCTTCGGCGCCATTTCGTTTTAGCGCTTCGCGTAGTTCGGGTGTGGGTACGCTGGCCGCTTGAATCTGCAAGCCTTCGCGAATATAGGTTCGAACGGCTTTGGCCAACGCCTCACATTTGGCGGCGACATTCGCCGGGTCCGTCCGGCTAAGCTGCTGTTTCAGATCTTCCAAAACAGTTTCCGCCGGCGATTTTACTATAACTTGATTCAACTCGGCTGTGGCTTTGACTTGCTGCCGGCGATACCAGAAAATGGAAGCGCCCAAAAGCAGCAAAAAAATGCTCAGCCCGATGACGGCCACGGTCATCGTAAGCTTGCCTTCCTTTTTGATAACCGGCTCGGTGACTTTCAGCTCGATACGCTGCGTCTGCAAGGTGGATTGGGTGCTATCGGCAAAATTGCTGTACACCAGGCGCATCGGTTCTACATAGGCCATGCCTATCGTGCTCGGTTTAAGCTGAAATATATACTCCTTTATTGTTTTTTGAACGCCGCCCTCAGCCGCAACCCGGCTGGTGGAGCCGCTGCCCGCTACGGTCAGGTTGTTCAGCTTGGGCTGGGTAATTTCATCCACGTCAAAGAGATTGGCCGGACCGTCCCATTGCAGCACGATCTTGAGCGTGGCGGTTTGATTTTGCGGTATGGTGGCAGGATCAATTTGGGCGAAAATCTGAATGTTATGGCTCTGTGCAAAAGCAACACCGCTTAGATTTGCCAATAAAAATAGGATGACGCTCAACAATAAGGCACGATATTTCACGGAACTAACTCCTTTTACAATCAGGTAGTATCAAGGTTGTAGATGTGGGGGGAACTTACCCAAAAGCAAAATTTCAGTTCCCGTAAAAATGGCAAAAATGTTCCGGTCACAGCGCAGCAGCCTAAATCCGTAATATAGACGCCACGGGTAAATTGCCGGGTTAGCGCAAATTTAAAGTTGCTGAAATCATTATCGGGCTGTTATAATATTAAGAAATATAGGGACGAGTGGAGAAATGTCATTTTTCAAGAGTTTATCGCTCATCTTCAAACACTTACGCATTCAAAAATGACATTTCTTGGACCTTAGCACACCCCCTATAAGCAGTCGCTAATGGGATTAGACGGAATGCCAATCCAAAACTCTAAACGAGGTTAAGTTTATGAAGGAACCTGACAAACAAGGCTTTTTAAACCAGGTGCAGGCATTAGATCCACGGCTCCGACTCTCGACCATTGAACGAGCCTACGATTTGGTGGAAATCAAGCATCGGGAACAGAAGCGCAAATCCGGCGAAGCCTACATTTGCCATTTGACGGAAGTGGCTTGTATTGTCGCCGGGATGCGGTTAGATACAACTTCTGTCACGGCGGCTTTATTACACGATGTGGTCGAAGATACGGATATGAGTGTGGACGAGCTGCGCCTGCAGTTTGGTCCGCAGGTCGCCCTGATCGTGGACGGGCTTAGCAAAATTTCGGACATGAAAGTCAAGATGTACAACGACAAGCGCTATGTTGCGCCCGAAAAGCTGTCGCCAAAAGCAGCCGAAGAAGAAACCACCGATAGCAAAACACTCACCTATCAGGATAAACAGGCCAATTATATCCGCCGCTTGCTGGTTGCCGTTGCCGAAGACCCGCGCGTCATTTTCATCAAACTGGCCGACCGCTTGCACAATATGCGGACGCTGCAATTTCATGACGAGGAAAAACGTCGTCGCATCGCCCAGGAAACGCTGGATATTTATGCGCCGCTGGCCCATCGTTTTGGTTTGGCGGAAATGAAGTGGGAGCTGGAGGATATCTGTTTTAAATTTTTAAATCGGGATGAATACAGCTATATCAAATCGCAGTTGGAATTAAAACGGCCCCAACGCGAATTGCATGTGGCGGAAATTAAACAGCATGTGCAGGAAATGATGCTGCGGAATAAGATTGAGGGCGAAGTGGTTGGTCGTCCCAAACATATTTATTCCATTCATAAAAAAATGAAGCGCAAGCATAAAAATTTTGCGGAATTAGAAGATTTATACGCAGTACGAATCATTATCGGCACGAAGAAAAGCTTTCTGCAGGATTACCTTGAAACAAACCACATCAAGGAAAAAAAAGACGTTCCGATTGAGATATTAAACGAGATCAAACTGCGTGACGATGAGCGGGCGCAATTGGAAAAAAATCAGATATATCTGCTTTTGGGGCATATTCATAGCACGTTTGATCCAATTTCGGGGGCGTTTGACGATTACGTCGCGCAGCCCAAGCAGAACGGTTACCAATCGCTGCACACAACCGTAATGGGGCTGCATGGCAAAATTGAAATTCAAATCCGCAGCTATGATATGCACCGCATCGCCGAGATGGGGATTGCCGCCCATTGGCGTTACAAAGAAGGCGGCAATCAGGATAACTATTTTGACAAGCTCGTTCCGTGGGTGCGCGACTTGCTGCAAAACGCCGAATATGCCGAAAATGCTGAAGAATTTATCGAATTTCTAAAAGCGGATTTGATTACCCGGCGAATTGTAGTTTACACCCCCAAAGGCGATGCCCTGCATTTGCAGAATGAAAGCACGCCGCTGGATTTTGCCTTCGCCATCCATACGGAAGTCGGCAATCACTGTCGGGGCGCGCTGGTGAACGGGCAAATGGTGCACTTAAGTCATCGGCTCAAAAAAGGCGACAAAGTTGAGATTTTAACCGCCCCGACGGCTAAACCAAAAAAATCTTGGTTCGCTTGGATAGCCTCGGCCAAGGCCAAAGCCAAAATCCGCAAATCCTTGAACGATCAAGCCTATCAAACCAATGTCCAAATCGGCCGTAAGCGTTTGATGCAAGAGCTCAAGCATAAGCATGTGGACATTCCGTCTGAAAAAAAGCTGACCGAGATTGCCAAAAGCTACCATCATAAACTGCCCGACGATATGTTTGCCGCCATTGCGCTGAATCGGATTTCCTTAATCGCGATTCTGAAAAAACACTTTCCGCAAGCGATCATTGCCGACAAAAAACACGATGCCAGCCTGGACGAAAAACTTAAACAGGTCAAAGAGCAAAAACCGGTCGTTATTGACGGCATCAGCCGGATGGAAATACGTATGGCTTCCTGTTGCAACCCCAAGACCGGTGACGACGTCATCGGCTATATTACGCGGACCAAGGGCGTCTCCGTCCATCTTAAAAAGTGCCCCAATATTCTGGACCTTTACCAGACCAATCCGGAACGCCTGATGAACTTGAACTGGGGCGAAAAAGCACGTCCCAACCGTATCTTACGCAAGGTTTATCGGCCACAAATCCATGTGGAGGGCAAAGCGATATTTGGCATGCTAAACTTGGTTACACAGGCTATTGCTTCCGTCCACATTGATATTTATGAAAATAAGACCACACCCAAAGCCGGTAAATTTAAAGGTGATTTCGTGCTGGATCTGCAGGATCTGACTAAAGTTCCGGACGTCATCCAGACAGTCCGCCAGATCGAAGGCATCGAAAAAGTGAAGTGGATCAACGAGCTCAAACCGCCGGTCGCATCAAAAAGTAGAAAAAGCGCCTGATTCTGTACTAGTCAACGACCTTTAGAACACTTTTTGTCGGTGTCATTCCGGTATGTTTTTAACCGGAATCTTCTTTCAGGCAAACAAGATGCCGGATAAAAGCATTCCGGCATGACAAATGTGTGAAAGGTTATTGACCAGCACAAAAAGCGCCTGATTCGCCGAGAATCCTCCATCCGTCTCAAATGAAAGAATTGGATCTATGTCCCATCCTTATCGACAAGAAGTTTTAAACGTGATCCTGGCCCAATTGCTGCAAGAACGGGGCACGGTCTCTGCCCCGGAACGGATTCAGCAATACGCCGAAAAAGGGCGCGGCATGCCCGATGTCATTGTCTACTACAACGGCTTGCGCACCGTGATCGAAGGCGAAGTGGCCGATCAGCCCCAGGCGCACCAAAAAGCGCTGGCTTCCGCCTACAAACGCTTGACGCAGGGCATCGCCCACATCAGCGTGGCTGTAGTTTATCCGGCAAGTCTGCGCGAGGTAGATTTTGCCGAACTCAGCGGCGCTATGGCCAACGCCGAGTTGGAAATTGCCATTGTGTCCGAAGCCGGCGAATCCGGCTATGCCAAAGGCACGGTAGATTATCTGCAAAGCGCGCTGCGCCATGTGTTTCAGCAATTGATTCAGGAAGATGTGGTGCAACAGGCGGTTCTGACCATTGATGCTGCGGTTTCCGAGTTTGCGCAGTTGATTGCGGATAAAAAAGGGATTGTCGGCCGGATGACCGTTAGTTTAGGCATCAAGGAAGTTCCCGATAAAAAAGGCGACGCTAATCTTAAAATCGCCAAGATTAGCGGTTTGGTTTTGCTGAATGCGATGATTTTTCATCAGGTTCTATCTGGTTCCGACGCTAAAATCGTTTCGCTTAATAAATTGGTAGGTCAATCTGACATTGCTTTTCAGCTTGCTGAGAATTGGCAATATATCATTTCGCATATTGATTATTTTTCAGTATTTCATATTGCCAGAGAAATTTTAACCGATGTAACAACCACTCAAAGCATCGTAAGCGCCCTAAAGACTTTGGCTAAAACAGCATCGGAAATTATTGCTAAAAATTTGGTACAACATGATTTAATGGGTCGCATTTATCATCGCTTATTGGTAGACGCCAAATATTTGGGCACCTACTACACCAGCATTCCGGCGGCCACATTGCTGCTTAAGCTGGCGTTGTCGCCCCGAAACTGGCCTACGGACTGGCACGATCCGACGCAGGTCGGCAAATTGCGCGTTTCGGATCTGTCATGCGGCACCGGCACCCTGCTCATGGCCGCCGCCGAAGTCATGACCGACAACTACATTGCCGCCGCCGCCGCCCGCGCCGCCCAACTGGAAATGAATGCTTTTCAAAAACGGCTGGTCGAAGAAGTCATTTACGGCTATGATGTCTTGCCGTCCGCCTTGCATCTCACCGCCTCTACGCTGGCTTTGCGCACCATCCAAATACCTTTCAAAAATATGAATTTGTTTTGTCTGCCATTGGGCGGAAAAGACCTGCGTTTGGGCAGCATCGAGTTTTTGGAAACACCGTTGATCGGTATTTCCCTGGACCTTTTTGGCGCTCATGCCCATGTTGAACAAATTGGCGTGGATAAAAAAGAAACGATGAAACGGGAGAGCGGCGCACCCTTGCCCATGCTGGATTTGTGCGTGATGAATCCGCCTTTTACCCGCAGTGTGGGCGGCAATTTGTTATTTGGTTCGTCGCCGGAAAAAGAGCGCGAGGCCATGCAGGACAAGCTGAAAAAATGGATCGGCAAAAGCGAGATTATGGCCAATATAACGGCCGGTTTAGGCGCGATCTTTGTGGCCGTAGCCGACAAATACATCAAAAAAGATGGCCGGATCGCCCTGGTTTTGCCTAAAGCGTTGCTGTCCGGCGTGGCCTGGGAAAAGACGCGCCAACTGCTGGCTAATAAATATCGGGTCGAATACATCGTGGTCAGCCACGACGCCGAGCGCTGGAATTTTTCCGAAAGCACGGATTTGAGCGAGACCTTGTTAGTCGCCAAGAAAATAAACGGCAATGGCGGCAGCGAAGACGACAAGCCGGTGACGATCATCAACCTGTGGCGCAATCCGGTGACGTCGTTTGAGTCGTTGGCCATTGCCCAGGCGGTCACCAAAACTCAACCGCCGGATTTGTTAACCGGGCAGGGCGCGCTCAATATCGGCACAAGCACGCAAAAATTGGCCGAAGCAATTTGTCTGCCTTGGAAAGAGATGAAGGGCGATTTGGATTGGGGCAAGCCGACCGCTTTTGCGCAGGTGGATTTATTACGAATTGCGATGCAATTAGATGTCGGCAAATTGCTATTGCCCGGATTTGGTATTGTCGGCAAGATTGACCTTTGTAGCTTGAGCACTTTCGGCTCTTTGGGTCCCGACATTCGCGATATGCATGACGGGTTCGAAAAAAGCACATCCGTCACAAGCTTTCCGGCCTTTTGGGGGCATGAAGCTAAAGCCGTTGAGACGATTCAGCAAACGCCAAATATGTATTTAAGCCCGTTGCATATAGCGAAGCCGCATCGTCACTTGCGCAAAACCGAGGATTTATGGCCACTTTCCGCAACTCTGCTATTAGCGGCAAAATTGCGCTTAAATACGCAACGAACAATCGCAATCAAACTTTCTGAAAGAGTTTTGGCAAGTTCATGGTGGACAATAACGCTTAAAGAAAACTTTGCATCCGATATCAATGAAAAAGTTTTATCTGTTTGGTTTAACTCATCGTTGGGATTCTTGTTAATGACCCGAAATCGTGTCGAAATTGAAGGCGCATGGATGAATTTCAAAAAACCATTGTTATCCGCCATGCTGGTTTTAAACCTCAGCAAGTTGTCTGCCAAACAACTCAAAAAGCTGGCCAAAGTATACGACAAAGTCTGCACAAAAACACTTTCGCCCTTTCCGCAAATGGCCACCGACCCGGTGCGGGCGGAGATCGACAAGGCCGTGGCTGATGCCTTGGACCTGCCCGACTTTTCGATCCTGCGCGCGTTGCTGGCCCGCGAGCCGGTCGTGTGCATGAAACGAATCGGTTAAATACTTGTAGCGCGACTCACCTGAGTCGCGGCTTAACTTCACAACCCAACAAGTCGTGCTCCATTCACTAAACAAAGGATAGACAAAATGACTTTTGAAAGCGAAGATTTTAAGAACGAATTGTGGCAAGCCGTTGCCGCCATCGAAAGCAAATCCCAGGTGGAAGCGGTCACGGTGATTAAACCGGAATCCGACCCGTACCGCGAGGCGGCGCTGTGGGCCGGACTGACGCTGGCCTGGCTCGTCAACACGGTGTACACGTTTTTGCCCGCGGAATTCTATTACATCTACATTTATCTGGAAACGGTCGCTTGCTTTTTTGCAGCTTATTTTCTGATTCGATTTGTGCCGGCGCTGAAGCGGCGTTTGATTCCAAAAGCAAGGATGAAGCGGCAGGTCGAAGTCATGGCCCGGGCGATTTTTCAAAAGGGCGGCCTGCATCACACCAGCGCCAAAAGCGCCGTGTTGATCTATGTTTCCCTGCTCGAACAAAGCGTCTTTGTTCTGCCGGATCGCGGTCTGGAAAACGCCCTGTCGCCGGAAACCTGGCAGGAACTCCGCGCCGGATTTCAAGGCATCTTTGCCGGCAGTGACCCGGCCGCGGCGTTGCTAACGCAACTGCAGCGCTGTCAGCCGGTCCTTCAAGCCGCCATGCCGCCCCTGCCCAATGATATTAACGAGCTGCCGGATCGGATTGAGATTGCGCTATGAAAAAGCAATCCTTTTTGAAACTATTGGCGCTACTGCTTATTGCATTGATATTGGGAACGATGGCGACCGAATGGCTTGCGCCGGATGCTGAAGCACGTCCGGGCGGCGGTCATTCGTCCGGCGGGTCTTCGGGCGGAGGAAGCTCTTCGAGCAGTCATTCCGGCGGTGGCTCGTCCGGGGGTGGCGGCTCCGGCGGAGACCTGGTCGTTGTGTTCGATTTCTTTTTGGCCATGCTGCTATTTATGTGCGGCAAGGCGGCCTTTACCAACAAACCCGCCATGCCGGAAAATGTAAAACAGCGCTTAAGCCGTATTATCGTCGGGGCGTGGTGCTTCGTCATGGCTTTTGCGGTTTTTCCCGCCCTCTTTTTCGGAACAACCGGCGGCGTAATCTATCTCGTCGCCGCGATCATCACCTGCTTTCTGGGCGGCAAAGCTGTGGAAGGCCCGCTGGATGGCAGCGCTGTCTCGGCGCCGACAATTCCGCATCTCCAAGCCGTGGCAGAGCAAATTGATGCCGCCCTCAACGCGCTCAGGCAACATGATCCTCATTTTTCCAAAATCATTTTCCTGGATTTTGCCCATTCTCTATATCACAAATACCATTCTTTTCTCGGTGCGCCCGATTTCAAAAATCTAAGCCCGTTTATGTCCGATGACATAAAGCGGTTGGCCGACACCGCACATCGCCATTATCAAAAACTGGCGATTTCCACGACCGAAATCGTCATTGCCAACCTGCGGATTACAGATGTGGCCGACACGGCCGGGTTTACCGCCCTGACTGTCGAAATCGAGGCCAATTACACCCATACCTTCGGCAAACTGAGCAAGGAGTTGGTGGGATTTATCAGCATGATATCCCGCGACGCCGGCAAAAATGTGGAGCGCCGTCGTGTAACCGTAACCGAACGCTGGCTATTCACCCGCGGCGGCAGCGTCACTTCGCCGCCGCCGGACAAGATGCGCCACCTCTCCTGCCCGAGTTGCGGCGCGGCGGCCAATTTTACCGACGCCGGCGCGTGTCAATATTGCCACACCCTCATCAAAGCCGGCGAGATGCAGTGGCAAATCGCCAATATCATCGAAGTCGGCAAGGAAGGCTTTGTCCTGTCTGCCCCGGCGGCGTATACGGCCGAGCAAGGCACGGCCTTGCCGACATTGAAGCAGGCGGATTTGGCCGGAAAAATCGGCCTGCTTTTGCAGCAACACGGGCGTCAGGACAGCGACGCTTTTCAAGCCAACTTTAAGCAAAATATCGTCAGCGCCTACTTTATGGCCATCTACGACGCCTGGTCGCGCAATGAATGGCCGCGCGCGCGCCACTTGACCTCGGATCGGCTGTTTGAATCCAACCAATTCTGGATCGACAACTACAAGGCCAACGGCTGGTTTAACAAACTGGAACGCATTCAAATCGACAAGATCGAATTGGCGCGCATCGACGTGGACAAATATTACGAAGCGCTGACCGCGCGGATTTTTGCCGTCTGCTTGGACTACACGGTGGATCGCGAAAACAAGGTAATTGGTGGCTCGGACAAGCATCTGCGCCATTTTACCGAATATTGGACCTTTATCCGGCGCAGCGGTCTGGACAAACCGGTTGACGCGGCAATGGATCTGACCCGCTGTCCCAATTGCGGCGCAGCCACCGACAAGATGGGCCAGGCCGCCGACTGCGGCTACTGCGGGGCCAAGATCAGCGCGGGCGATTTTTCGTGGGTCTTGACCGCCATTGCACAGGATGAGGCATATCGCGGCTAAAAAGAAAGATGGCTCATGGAACAAGTTTGTGGAAGAGCACCTTGTCATTCTGAAAGAATCTTTATGAGGCGATAGTAACTGCTTTCAAATCAAGCTGTTAGCAAGTTTGAAAAAAGATTCCTACTGAATGACATCTCACGGCCCCGGTCGCTTTCCACAAACTTGTACCAAGAGCCAGAAAGATTCTCCATGCCGCAACTTTATCAGAACATTTTATTGAAAAGGACAAACGGATGAAGAAGATGCATCTTTTATTCTTTATTTTGCTCAGCCTGTTTTCCGGGCAGATGCTGAGCGACATCGTTTTAGATTCCTTCGATGGCGGCGGCATAAGCATTTCCGAGGCGCGGCCCGGCGGCGGGCACAGTAGCGGTGGTGGTGGAGGTGGCGGCGGTGGCGGACGCAGTAGAAGCGGAGGCGGCCGGTCGTCATTTGGTGGCGGCGGGTCGTCATCCGGCGGCGGTGATGGCCGTTGCTGTCTTTATGTTGTTGTGGGTGGCATCTTTTTCTTTTTTGTGCTCCTTCTTCTTAACAACGGGGTGATGATTCTCAAAGGCGCCTTCAAACCGGCGGTTGGAAGCGCAATGCCGTCCAAGGCGGTGGGTCTGCTTTCAATAGTGGCAGGCATTATGGGGTTTGTGTTGGTGGGGCTGATGTCATTTGCAGCAAGCCATTTGTTCTATCTGATTTTTGCATGGATTATATGGTTTGTACTGGGCATCGGTTTGTTGAAAATTGCCGGCCCAATCGAAAATGAAAATAAGACCATTGTCCTGTCCGGCCATAGCGCGGGCAGCCGAGACTTGAATCTGCAAAATAGCCTTGAAACGTTGATGCAAAATGATCCTAACTTCTCGAAGACGCTTTTTCTGGAGTTTGCCGCCTCGCTGTATTACAAATACCATACCTTTTTGGGTACGCCGCAGTTCAAGGATTTGGGGCCGTTTTTGGCGGATAATGTTCACGTTAGCGCTCAACGGGAGCATCGCCGCCGCCAAAATCTCAACCTGCGCGTAACCGAAGCCGTCATCA